>MHAC01000054.1:24556-39553 GCA_001804565.1 Ignavibacteria bacterium GWF2_33_9
GACATGACCATCATCACCACGAACATCAGTCAGTGTATTTGCGTGACACAAGATTGGATGCGGATTTCCGCAATGCATTCCTAAACCGCAAATCAGGCGAAACATTCGAGCACACAACAACAACCCAAAATGGCGAATTCAAATATCGTTACATTATCGAAAAAGTGGAAAGAGTAAATCCAAAACCTATTGACGATGCACTTGCCGAACTAGATTCAGAAAAGAAATTCTCAAATTTGGCAGATTTCCGTCAGGATTTGGAATTCCGCTTGCAAGATTACTGGGACGATAAAGCCAGAACTGAAATCGAAAATCAGATTATGGATAAAATCACACGTGACAATATGTCCCTCGAAGTACCTCCTTCACTCAGAGAAACTGCATTGCAGAGCTTGATTGATAATATGAAAATGCAGTATCAAATCAAAAAAGAAGATACTCAGTTCGATGCTATGCTTCGCACACAATACGAAAAATTAGCAGAAAACTATGCTCGCTGGGATATGATTAAAAATAAAATAGTCAGAGAAGAAAAAATTGAAATTGAAGATTACGACATTAACGACTGGATAATGAAAGTGCAAAAAGCTTTCCCGGCTTACGATGAAACAATGCTCAGAGGATTAATTGAGCAGGACGAAAATATCAAAAATCAAATTATGGCAAAAAAAGTATTCGATTTCATCTTAGGTTTTGCTACAACTAATGAAATTTCTTTCGATGATTTCTATAAACAGCGTCAGATGGAAGCTTCTGAAGCGAATAAACCTTTGATCGAAACAGCTGAATATGACCCAAATGCTCCAAAAGTTGAAACTGAAGAAATTGAAGAAATACAAGCAGAAGAAACACAAACTGAAGAAACGCAAGAATAAGAAAACGATTTATTAACGAAAAGCCCGGCTCATCCGGGCTTTTTTGTTTTTCATTTTAAACTTCAGTGAAGTTGATTCGAGGAAAAGTTAAGACTCTGAAATTGACGAGTTGAACACTCCATACCTATTCGATATATCAATATTTGGCAAATTGACTTCTATAGAGTTGAAAAATTCAATTCAAAAAAACGGCAAGATATTCTATAAAAAGAAAATATAATTACGTAAAAAACGTTACGTACTTTACGTAACGTAAAAAGCGGAATGAAAATGAATCCATTTATCTTAACATCTTACCATTCTCCGGAGCACTTCTGTGACCGTGAGAATGAGACCGAGAGATTATTATCAGCAATAAATAATAATCGCAATGTTGCTTTAATTTCAAAACGCAGAATGGGAAAAACAGGTCTTCTGATGCATTTGGAACGCCAATTAGCTATGCAAAAAGAACAACAATTTGTGTATTTTGATGTACTTTCAGCATCTTCTTTGCAGGATTTTGTCAATTTATTTGCCAATGCATTGTTTAAATCGAATAATCGAAATTTTGAAAAATTATTCAAATCATTTTCCAAAATCTTTTCAGCATTCAAACCTTCATTCTCAATTAATCCTATAACAGGCGAAACTAAGTTTAACTTGGATATATCGAATATTTCCGAAAGCGAAAGCTCGCTTACAGCAATTTTCAATTATATTCAAAAGATTAATAAGAAATTTGTCATTGCGATTGATGAATTCCAGCAGATTACTTCATTTTCGGAAAATAATACTGAAGCACTCCTTAGAAGTCATATCCAGCACATTAACAATGCTGTATTTATATTTTCAGGAAGCAGTAGAAAGATTTTGGGCGAAATGTTCTCTGACAAAAATCGTGCATTTTATATGAGTAGTGAAATAATGTACTTGGATAAAATTGATAGAAATAGTTATTCAGAATTCATTCTGAAGCACTTTACCAAGGGAAATTTCAAAATAAGCGAAAACAGCACTTACTTTTTACTTGATTTGGTCAAAACCCACACTTATTACGTACAACTTCTTTGCAATAGGTTATATTCACAAAAGAAAAAGGAAATAACAGAAATAGTCATCGCTGAAGTACTTAGCAAAATTTTGGAAGAAAATAAATTTTATTTCGAAAGTTATAGAAAGATTCTTACAAATTTCCAATGGAAAGTGGTTCAATCAATTGCTTTTGAAGGAGAAGTGGCAGAACCGACTTCAAAAGATTTTATAGAAAAGCATCATCTTGGTTCTTCAAGTTCGGTAAGTACTGCGTTTAAGTCTCTCGAAGAAAAAGAAATAATTTCCTTTGAAAATAGCAAATATGTCTTGCAGGATTTGCTGTTTTCATTTTGGCTTAGTTCAAAGTGAACAGAACATTTCCGCTCCCTTTCAACTCTCCTTTTCCCTAATTCGTCAATTGCTTTATGACAATACTGACTGCAAATAACTTAACTAAAACATTTGGCGAAAAGCTTTTATTCCAGAATATCTCTTTCGGAATTGAAAAAGGTGAAAAAATCGGCTTGATTGGGAAAAATGGTGCCGGTAAATCCACTTTACTTAAACTTATAGCCGGTTTGGACTTTGCTGATGAAGGGAATGTTGATTTTAGTAAAAGTATCCGAATCGAGTTCCTTACACAGCAAACTGAATATGACTATGACGATACCGCACTTGATTATGTAATGAACGGTATTCCGGAAATTTATGATATATTTCTTGAATATCATCACTTAATTCATTCAAAAAATCCAGATTCCGGCAGGTTGCTGGAACTTTCTCATCAAATTGATGAACTTAACGGTTGGGACATTGAAGCTAAGGCAAAGATGATTTTGCAGAAAGTAGGAATTAGCGATTTTGAGAAATCGCTCCATTCGGCTTCGGGTGGAGAGAAAAAGCGAATTGCTCTTGCAAAAATTCTCATTTCTAATCCTGATTTACTTATTTTGGATGAGCCGACAAATCACTTGGATGCCGATACGATTCAATGGCTTCAGAATGAACTTTCTACTTCCGGATTGTCAATCATTTTTGTAACGCACGACAGATACTTCCTTGATTCGATTGCTACAAAGATTATCGAACTCGATTTCGAAAAACTATTTACTTATAATGGTGATTATGAAGATTATTTAATCCAAAAACATACTCTTCTTGCGGCTGAAAAATCTGCTAATGACCATCTGCAAAATAAGTATAAACAAGAATTAGCATGGCTCGCACGTGGAGCTAGAGCCCGAAGGACAAAGCAAAAAAGCCGCATTGATTGGGCAGAGAAACTAAAAGATGACATTCGTTTTGTTGAAAATAAACAAATGAAAATAGAATTAGGTAAAACTTTTCTCGGCGGCAAAATAATCGAAGCAATTGGCTTAAATTACTCGATTTCCGATAGGAAGCTGATTAGTGATTTCACCTATTATGCGAAAAGTAATGACAGAATTGGCATAATTGGTCCGAATGGTTCCGGTAAAACGACCTTGCTCAAAATTATTACCGGCACATTGAAGCCAAGTTCCGGAAGTTGTCAGATTGGAGGAACTGTTAATATTGGCTATTTCGACCAGGAGAATGAAAGATTGGACGAGAGCAAGACTGTGCTTGGTTCATTGCAGGAGATTGCGGAATTTATCAAGGTTGGTTTCGGCAGGGACAAGAAAATTACCGCAAAGGAATTGCTAGATAGATTCCTTTTTCCCCGGAACAGGCATCATTCATTTGTGCATACGCTTTCGGGCGGCGAGAAAAAACGCCTCTCACTCCTTAGAGTTCTGATGTCGAATCCGAATGTACTTCTTTTGGATGAACCTACTAATGATTTTGATATAGATACATTAAGTGTACTGGAGAATTATCTGGATGACTTCTTTGGTGTATTGATAGTAGTTTCGCACGATAGAGCCTTCCTCGATAGATGCATCGAATTTATATGGTCTTTCGAAACAAACGGAAAAATAAAAGAATATCCCGGGAATTATTCATCTTATTTGGAGCGAAAGGATAAGGAAAGGAGGCAAGAACAAGAAAGAAAGAAAATAATCTCCAATTCCGAGAATTCCTCACCGGCAAAAACTTATAATCAGACAAAAGAAAAGAATTTAAATAAACTTACGTTTAAAGAGAAAAGGGAATTAGAACTTTTGGAGCCGGAAATTACTGATTTAGAGAGTCAAATTGAGCAATTAAGCATGCAGATGAATGAAGCAAACCAGGATTACAAAACCTACGAAGAATTATCCCGCAACTTAAGCGAAATTTCGGATGAACTAGAGAAGAAAACTGCAAGATGGATGGAGCTGGCGGAGAAGGGGTAAAAGTAAATTAATTTATTTGCTGCATTATCTACTATTTCTCCTTAATTTTGAATATTAAATAAGAAACAATTTATGAAAAAGACATTTTGTTTTCTCGCCATTTTATCCCTTTTTGTTTCCTGTTCATTAAGCCTTCAAAAAGGAGGGGTAAGTAGTGTTAATTTACCTAATAATTATCACACCGATGAATATCCTGAAAATCCTTCAACAATTGAATCCATGAGAATGTCAAGCAATTTATTGAGCCCATTTTCTGATGATAGTTGCAAAATTGACAGTAATTGCATAATTAAATTTATTGATGTTCAGCATTTAAAAAATCTTGTTGAAACAAATAATAAAACTACCATTATACATTTTTGGTCTTCAGTGTATGAAAGCCAAGTCCCTCAAATTTCAGAATGGAATCAACTTAAAAAAGAATTTTCAAGTAATTTTCTAATTGTGTGTACTGATATTGGCACAACTGAACAGATTAATCTATTACGAAAGTATTTTACTGCAAAAGGATTTAATGATACTCTATTTATTTTATATAAACAAATATCAGGAATTATGCAGGTAGTAAGTGATGCCAAAATAGGATTTGCAAATACAGTTAAGATGATTAACAATATAGATACTGCTTTTCATGGTTTCGGACAATTACCTTATACCGTATTAATAAATAGAAAAGATGAAATTCTTTTTAGAAGTTCAGGAGAAATTGATATTTCAGAACTAAGCAAAAATTATAATGAAAATTCAAACACAAAAGTAGGTACTGCATTTTCAGCTTTTAAAGAATCAAATTTTACTCAAAAGAACATTACTTCAAATAAACTTGTTTTTCTTTCACCTATTGCTCCGGAATTAGAATTAGATTCTCTTGCAACTTTTGATGAAAATATATATGTTCCAGATTCTGTTTGCAAAGTAATAACGATTACTCCCGCAGAAATTAGACAGATAATCGACAAAAACCATGACCAAAAAATATTACTTCATATTTTCACTCTCTTTAATCCTATTGCTACTCTTGGGATTCAGGATATTCTTCAATTTGTACCTGAAACTGACAAATATATAATAATGTTAATATGTGCAGATATGAACACTGGAGGGCAAATTAATATTTTAAGAAAATATCTTTTTCAAAAAGGAATAACGATACCTATTTATCTTATTGATAATAAATTTGATTCTGAGAATGATTTGGAAAATTTTATCCAAATGGAACATCTGATAAAGTTTGTCAAAACTTTTGACTCAACTTATACTGATGTAATGTTGCCATATACAGCAATTATTGATGAAAATCAAAAAATAATTTATAGCAGAAAATTAGATTTAGTTTTTAATAAGTGTAGTTTGCATTTTGATTCGTTAGAAGTTAAAGAAACAAAAGATAAATGCAATGGTTTTATGAAAATGGAAGTAGAGAAAATTAAGACAATTTTAAAATAAATGAAAAATCTAATTCTGTTTTTCCTCATATTTTCATTTACTACTTCTGCTCTTGCTGGAGAAGTTTTTATTAAAATAAATGAAAGTGTTTCCAAGAAAGTTCAAAAACTCATTATTGAATCTAGCGATAAAGTTCTTACTGAGATGAATCCGACTTTTTCCGATACAATACTGGTTAAAAAGAAGATATATCTTTACAAAATTAATTTGAGCGAGGGCTCATACTTAATAAAAACTGAAGATATACAGATGCGTCCCATTAGCCCATACCTAATTCCTGGCGATACTCTTGAAATAGGGCTTGATAAAAACAATGATAACAATATGTTGTTTGTCAAGAAATCCAATTTCAAGGAAACTGATTTTGAAAGTAAAGTATTTAAAGAATTTCCTTATAATCAATCACAAGCGAAAAATATATCTGACTTCGACTCTGCTAATCATTCAATTAGTATTCAGTTTGAAAAGATGCGTAATTTTTTAGATTCTAGTTTCAGCAATTATAGAATCTCAAATAAGTTTCAATTGTTTTTTCAAAATAAATTGTCCGCTTGGGAAGTTTCAAGCAAGTTATCAGTTTTACCAAATTTAATAAAAGATACAAATCAAAGAATTCAGTTTCTGATTTCTCTTGCCAAAACTCTTGATTCTGCATCGAATGTTTATTTTGATGCATATAATAATTATGCGATACTTCTAAGTTTACTTTCCAAAATTGAAGCATTAAACAATTCAAATAAATCTATTTTTCCTTTCGAGAGGTTAACTGATTTAGCTGATATGTACATTAAGAATAATCAATTAAATTATCTTGCAAAGGCAAAAATACTAGAGGATAGAATTTTATTTAAGGCTGATTCCAAAGAATTGGAATCAATTAAAACGAAATTTCTAAATAACAACTCAAATTTGGATAATTATTACTATAAATATCTTTTGAGAATGTTTGAAAAGTCTTTAATAAATAATGTGGGAGGAATACCAACAAATTTTGAACTATTTGATAATTATGGTAAAAAACATAAACTTTATGATTATAAGGGTAAGTATATCTACTTAGCATTTGGCGGTACTTGGTGTCCGCCTTGCATGGAAGAACTTGAGTTTATAAAGAAAGTACTAAAAGGTAAAGAGCAATTTGATAATAAAATTATTATTATTTTCCTTGAGTCGGATATCCCTAAATGGAAGAATTTTGCAAAGAAACTGCCAGATAATGTTATTTATCTTGTAACTCCTGATGGTTGGGATTCTAAAGTACTTTCGGATTACTTGATTAGGGGAGTACCAAAATCCTATCTAATTTGTCCTGAAATGAAAATTTTGAATGTGCGAATGGGTTTTGATGAAAAAGAAATGCAGGAGATTTTGGATAAGTATTATTTAAAATAACAAGTTATGAAAACGACATTTTGTTTTCTCGCAATTTTATCTCTTTTTATTTCCTGTTCATCTTATAACTATATCAAGGTCAACCCATTAACCGCATTACCTTAAAAGGGGTAACATCAGTAAAGGTTGTTGTGTCGGATTGAGAATTGAGAATTATCAATTAATTCTCACACCCTCAGCTTCGCTCTGAATCCTCTTGCAGCATAATACGAATCTGCCCCATTGTGATAGGTGAAGACTTTATTGTATCGTCTGTCGCAGAAGAGGGCACCACCAAGTTTCCTGATTTCAGGTGGAGTTGCAATCCAGCTGGACGTTTTCAAATCGAATTCACCTAATGTCTGCAAGTAGCGATATTCTGCTTCATTTAGTAATTCCACTCCCATTTCCACACACATATCCAATGCACTGCTGCTCGGTTTATTCTGCTTGCGTGCATCAAGTGCCGCTCGGTCATAGCACAAACTTCTACGTTCTTTGGGGCTTTCCTGTGAGCAATCGAAAAAGATGAATTCACCAGTAGTGCTGTCGAAATCAACTACATCGGGTTCACCGCCTGTCAAATCCATTCTATTAAGAGACCAAAGTTTTGCCGGTGCTGCTTCTAATCGGGTTTGCACATCTGTCCAATTAATTCCTATGTGCCGACCGGAATTCTTTTCGAAGCGGGATTTTAATTTATTTAGTAATTCTTGGGTTTCATTTGGTGTTAGTGTCATTCTTTTGCCACTTTTTATGATTATTTTCAATAACGAATATATTTTGAAATTTATGAAAATAATTATTTGTAGATTTTTTCTATTACTTTTGAACCTGACAATTTTATTCAATTTAGTATAACAAAATATATATATAATTTATTTAATTTGCAATATCTTTAATTTGCAATTTTAAGTTTCACAATCGGTCAGATAAAAATGAGCAAACAAATTTATTCCGTAATAACAGGTTCAGGAAGCTATATCCCTGAAAATATCATAAAAAATGAAGATTTCCTTAATTATGAATTTTATGATTCAAAAGGCGAATTACTTGATATTCCCAATAATATTCTTCTAAGTAAATTCCATGAAATTACTGCCATTTCAGAAAGAAGATATGCATCAAACGATATGGTCACTTCTGATTTGGCATATTTTGCTGCAGAAAATGCAATCAGAGATTCCGGGATTAATAAAGAAGAGCTTGACTATGTAATTGTTGCACATAATTTTGGTGATGTCAAATATGACAATAGAAAATCTGATATGGTGCCCACTTTAGCATCAAGAGTTAAATATAAATTAGGGATAGCATCCCCAAAGACCATTGCTTATGATTTGCCATTTGGTTGTCCCGGCTGGCTGCAAGCAGTCATTCAGGCAAATTATTATATTAAATCAGGTGATGCAAAAAAAATCCTTGTAATAGGTTCGGAAATGCTTTCGAGAGTGTCTGACCCTCACGACAGAGATAGCTTGCTTTATTCTGATGGTGCCGGAGCCGTTGTATTAGAGGCAGTAGAAAGTGAAGAACCAATCGGAATATTAGCTCACGGGACACGTTCCGACACAATCAATCATGGTAAACTTTTAGTGATGGATAAATCGTATAATCCAAAATTAGCTGAAAAAGGTGAAATATTTTTGAAAATGAATGGTAGAAAACTTTATCAATATGCACTCGAAACAGTTCCATTAGCTATTAAAGAATGTCTCGAAAAAAGTAAAGTACAATTAAGTAAAATCAAGAAAGTCTTGATTCATCAGGCTAATGGCAAAATGGATGAAGCCATCTTGCAGAGATTATATGGATTATGCAATAATACTGAAATTCCCGAAAATGTAATGCCAATGACAATAGATAAATTGGGGAACTCATCAGTTGCAACTTTGCCGACTCTCTTCGATTTAATTAAAAAAGGATTATTGAAATCACACAAAATAAATAAGGGCGATTTGATTGTTTTCGCATCTGTCGGTGCCGGAATGAACGTAAATGCAATAGTATATCAATCGTGATTGAATACCATCAATTTCCCTAATTTCAGGTGGAGTTGCAATCCAGCTGGACGTTTTCAAATCGAATTCACCTAATGTCTGCAAGTAACGACTTCTAATAGGGTTTGCACATCTGTCCAGTTAATTCCTATGTGCCGACCGGAATTCTTTTCGAAGCGGGATTTTAATTTATTTAGTAATTCTTGGGTTTCATTTGGAGTTAGTGTCATTCTTTTGCCACTTTTTTATGATTATTCTCAATAACGAATATATTTTGAAATTTATGAAAATAATTAATTGTAGATTTTTTCGTTTTTAAATTAAAAAGTACTTATGAATAAGATAAAAATTACATACTGGCAAGACGATAAGTTTTGGTTAGGTTATCTTAATGATTATCCTGAATATGTTACTCAGGGATTAACTCCTGAAGAATTATTTGAAAATCTAAAGGATATTTATAAAGATATTTTAAATGAACAAATTCCCGGCTTAAGAAAAACAATTGAGTTGGAACTTGTGTGAAAAGAAGAGAATTGCTAAAAATCTTAGATGCAATTGGTTGCATTTTAATAAGACATGGCGGAAAACACGATTGGTACCAAAACATATCCACCGGTGTTAGTCAGCCTATACCAAGGCATACTGAAATTAATGAAAATTTAGCAAAAAGTATTATTAAAAAATTGTCATAAATAAGCACTTTTCACTTCCTCACTCCTTTTCCAGCAATTCCCCAATTTTGGACTTCATTGCATCAAATTCTTCACGTTCAAATAGTCTGGTTAAGTATGCAATTTTTCCTGATTTGTCAATAATATAATTCCTGGTAACTCCTGCACCCTTTTCAGCATATAATTCAAAAATTTCTCCGGATGGATCCAGAGCCATGGGATATGTGGTTTTTGATGCGTTTAGAAAAGTTGATATTTTATCAGACGTTTCCATAAAATCAATGGCAATCAGAACAAAATTTGGATTATCCTTAAGTTTTTGCCAAATTTCAGCCTCAATAAAGGGCATTTCTTTCAAGCAAACACTACACCAACTCGCAGTGAATTGCAGCATCACTACTTTGCCCCTTAAGTTGCTAAGTTTTGCAGTTTTCCCATTAACATATTGAATAGTGAATTCCGGAGCAGCATCTCCGATTTTCACTTTATGCTGCGGATTTACTTTATCTTCCCCATTGAGGTTAATAGAGAAGAGTAAAATAAGTAATATATTAAGTATTGTTTTCAGATTTTTTTCATTCTGTTATAAGTCCCTTTTGTTTTTCCTGCAAATCTTGAAGCTTCGAATTTAAAATCTGAAGGTTAGCATCAATTGATTGAATAGTAATCAATGATTTGGAATTTTCATTTTCAAGGTCAATTTGTTTAGCTGTTAGTTTATTAATTTTTTCGAGATTTTTAACTGATTATTCATTAGTTTCAGGTTTTTCGGAATTTAGTTCTGCAATATCCTCTTTTGCATCTTCAATTTTGTCCTTATTTTTCTCAATTGACTTCAGCAAACTAACTTTTTCCTTATTATTATCATCAATTTTGTCAGAAGTTTCCTCCAACATATCAGAATAATATTCAGATAAATAACTAAATAGGAACTTATAGAATAGTTCATTCAAACTCTTGAATTCCTTTGGATAATTATCTTCACCAATAAAAAAATCATACCCAAAGGAAGCAAAAACTTTTATTTCTGATCCATTTCCTTTTTCGAGTATTCTAGAATATAAATTAATCCTCTTTTCAGAAATATCTCCAATTGTGACATCCTTTGCAATGAGAATATCCTCATCAGAGAACCAACCGATACCACTAACATCAATATCATAATTTTTATCCAGGAACTTGGACCATGCTTTTTTAACTTCTTTTGGAGTAGGATCGAGATCATTTGTCATACATGGTCTCAATTGATCTTCGTAACTAATTTGCGTAGTTTCAATTTTTATTGTTTGCGAATTAAGTTTCGCCGTAATTATTATCAGGAATATTCCTGCAAGATATAAAATTGTCCTTTTCATTTCCATCTCCGGATTTAATTTTATTTTTTGAGTTAATTAGCTTTTAGTTTAAAATTTTCAACGTGTTGCTTTATTATTTTATTGTTGTATAATATGTATTTAGGAATTCCCACATTAATGCTTAGTACCAATTAATTTCTCATAAATTAGCAAGAGAATAATTGCCAGAACTCCAATACAACCGAATATTATCCAAAATTCTGAGGAATGTGCTTGTTGCAAAATTGTATCTTTGGAAACACCTGCCTTTTCAGCAAATTGAATTGCGTCATTTATTTGGATATTATCCTGCAAAGCACTGCCAAGTGCTGCAGTTTTCACTTTTATGAAGTCCAGCATAGGATTATCAATCAGCTTAACATAGAGATTTGCACCCAATACTCCGCCTATACCCGCACCGAACACACCATAAAGGAAGCCGAAGCCCATATAAGTTGCTTTTTTATCCTGAGGCGCAATTGTGCCCAAATATGAGATATATTTAGGGTGAGCAATCATTTCCCCAAATGAAAATACCGTAATACCAATGAGCAATACCCAAACGGAATTGCTGATTGCCAGAATGAGCATACCCAAAGTCCCAAAGAAAAATCCCGTGATAATCGTAGGCATTGCTTTGAAATTCTTTACAATACTGGAAATGAATAATTGCAGCAAAATGATTGTAAGCGCATTGATTACGGTAATATGCTCAACATCGAAAGCCCAGTTGAACCCGACAATTCCGCTTATGAATTTATTCAATGGTTCGGCATTCACAAATGTTTGGAAATACCAGAGCACACTATCGAACATCTGAAAATAAAGTATCCAGAAAAGTGAATATATCAAGATAAAGAGCATAAATCGCCAGTTCGAAGCCACTTCGCCAATTTTAAGGAAAATATGCTTAACCACTTTCATTAACGGTTCCTTGGCCTGCACTTCCCTTTTTGGTTCTTTGAAGAAAAATATTGTCGGAATCAGCATCAAACCTGTTCCGAGAGCGGAGGCAATCATAACATACCGCCAGTCAATATTTTTCAGAAAAGGAACAATTATAAGAGGGAAAAGGAAAGCACCAAAATTAATAGACCAATAGAATATGCCAAAACCGAGAGTGGAATTTTTCTCATTTGTTACTTTAGCGATTGTTCCTGAAATAATCGGTTTGAAAGTTCCCGCACCAATTCCCATCACCATAAGTGAGGCAAAAACAGCAGCATATTCCGTCATCTGACTTGTAAGGAAATAGCCGGTTCCGAGCAGTCCGAAAGCATACATCAACGTTTTGCGGTAACCAAGTCTATCGGCAATAGCACCGGATAATATCGGGAGGAAATAAAGCAGCGGCTGTATTACACTTTTGATTACACCAACGCTTTCCTTGGAAAAGCCAAGTATTTCCGTTAAGTAAATCGAAAGGACACTCATCATTCCGTAATATGAGCCTCTTTCGAAAAATTCAAATACAATTACCAACCAAAATTGTTTTGGAAAATCTCTATAACTTGCAGTTTTTTCTTTCATTTTTTCCTTTTGTTTTATACTTCAATTAACCTTCTAACCTTAGCATAGAATCAAATGCGTTCTTCACCCTCACTTTCATTTAAGTAGAGGTGGTTTCTATAATCAATAAATATATTTTATTAATTATTAACTCCTTAATCGTTTTATTATATCATAGATAAAGTAATAAGAAGTAACAATAATCCACGGTAACAGGATTACTGTAAGATTAAAATTATTATTACTTATTTGTACGAAATAAATTACAAAACAAGGTAAGATAGAAATTACAAAAATCCAAAATAAACTTGACTTTTTACTCATTTTTATCTCCGTTTTAAAATTTCGAAAAATAATAAGTAACAAATTTAATAATCTTAATGATAATATGCTTAATATTCATCTTAATTCATACTAATTTCTTTGGGAAGGAGAATTGTCAATACTTTAAAATTTTTGATAAAATTACCTTATTCGAAATTTGATTAACGTCTTAAATGATATAACAATCCCTATGCCGGTAATTTGTTCAATTGTTTATTGAAGCATACCTTTTTCAATTGAAAAATGGATGTTAGTGCTCTTTAATATAGAAGAACAAAATTTGAAACACATTTCTAGAGAAAAAATGATGAATAATGTTCGGAATTCATCCTCGAAATAAATATTTTAAAAAAAAATGATAATTTTACAATAATATATTTTAATTCCGTTTCTAATCTTTTAATTAATATCACAACTTATAATACTTACTAAATCTAACTTAATCTTTCCTCATATTTCAATAAATGATCTAAACGGAACGAAAACAGCAAAAACAAGATTGCTGAGTTTTTATAATTTGATATTACAGTGGCACTTATGCCGCTAATTTTTTAATTTTAATAGGATTTAAAATGAATATTTATGTAGGGAATTTGCCCTTCAGTGCAACAGATGAGGATTTAAGCAATATATTCTCAGAATACGGAAAAGTTGATTCAGCAAAAGTTATTGTTGATAGAGAAACTGGCAGATCAAAAGGTTTTGGATTTGTTGAAATGAGCGATACTGCCGCAAGAAAAGCTATCGAAACACTTGATGAAGCTGATTACGAAGGAAAGCAAATTTCTGTAAATGAAGCAAGACCAAAAACGAATAATAGAACTAGTGGAAATAATTTTAACAGACGTTCCTGGTAAAATAACTATATTCTAGTTAAGCTGAACAGAAGGCTCTTTATTACGAATAGAGAGCCTTTTTTATTTCATAAAGATATAAGATTTGGATAATTTGATGAATTTACCAAAATTCAATAATCTAGTCCTGTGGAAAGATAAAATCGAAGCTAATGCCAACGAATACAAATACATTATAGACAAGCACAAGGTCTACTAAATGGACCTTGTGCAATTAATTTTCTATATTTTCTTTTTTTTTACCAAAGTGCACGCCAAACTGCACCGTCATACATATATCCAATATTGGTTGTACTGTTAAAATAAATCATACCTGCTGTGGGTGAACCCGGAGCGGCTGCTCTCGGAGTCAGACGAATAACGTCCGTAATTTCAACAACACTTGTTGCAGGTGTTGATAAAGTTGTTCCGTTATTAAATACAATTTTAGTACCTGTAGTTGCTCCTGCTCCAACATCTTTCAAAAATAAATCACCTGTCAATATTGTAGCCTCATCCTGAGAAGCATTTGCAGAGTAACTACCAATATAGTTGACATAAGCATGAGTATTGCTCATGCCTGCTGCCCATCCAAATCCGAATGAATGTTCACCTGTATTATTTTCCATACTCCTGGGACCAATTCCGATTGAGCGCCAGCCAGTATTATATTCTCCTGACCAATAACCAATTCCAATGTAATCATCACCAGTATTAAATCGTGCAACTTCATCGCCCAAAGCAATAACACTGCTCCCGGTATTTTCGTCAGCAGCAATAGGTCCAATAGCAATTATCTGATTTGCAGTATTACTTCTTGCAGCATAACTGCCAATTATAACGTTTGAATTACCTGTGTTATTCAAGGCTGCCTGGTAACCAATTGCAATTACTCCTCCGGTACCGGTAACATTTTTTGCTGCTTCGAATCCAATGGCAATGAGATTAGGACTTACGTTACCTTGAGCTGCTGAGTGACCAATGGCTACTAATTCGTTACCGGTATTACCAGAACCTGCTCCAGCACCAATCGCAGTAACATATTCGCCGGTATTTGCTGTTCCCGCTCCCCAGCCCAATGCATTAAGGAATTGTCCGGTGTTGTTTTCACCTGCTCTAGGACCAATACCGATTGAACGCCAGCCGGTATTATACATTCCGGACCAATAACCTATTCCAATAAAGTCATCGGCTGTATTAAATCTAGCAACTTCATCACCTAAAGCAATTACGCTGTTTCCTGTATTTTGGTCTGCTGCTAACGGTCCAATACCAATTATCTGATTAGCGGTATTACTT
>MHAC01000054.1:39565-43720 GCA_001804565.1 Ignavibacteria bacterium GWF2_33_9
GAACCAATCAGAACATTGGAATTTCCTGAATTACTTAATCCTGCTTGTTGACCAATAGCGATAACTGAACCTCCACCGGTGACATTCTTAGCAGCTTCCATACCGAGAGCTATCACATTAGCACTAACGTTGTTCTGTGCTGAAGATTTTCCTATTGCTATAACATTATCAGCGGTATTCGAACTAGCAGCAAAATAGCCAAAAGCATTTAAATAATTACCGGTATTGTTGCTTGCTGCTTGACTTCCGAAAGCATTAACGTGCGCACCGGTGTTTGACATAGCGGCATTATTTCCCAATGCATTAACGTGATGATTAGTATTTAACTGTGCCGCCTGATATCCTAAGGCATTAACACTTGCTCCAATGTTATTTAAAGCGGCGTGGAGACCTAATGCTGTCACATCGTTTCCTCCTATTGGTGAAATAGAGGAAGTTTTGGAAATTATATTTCTTGTAAGCGGATCAATCCAAACATCATTTTGGAATAAATATGACGAAGATGAAATGGATGAGTTGACTAGTGGTTGTCCGGAAACAATAACATAACCGGAACCGGAATTTACTTCAACTTTTATTTGTTTTCCTGCAGTAGCAGTAATTGTTGACAAATTTCCGCTAATTAAAGTCCCATTTCCTACTTCGACTACAAAAGAAGCGAATTGATCAGTAGAAACAGGTGAGAAAGTTTCTTCGTAAATAACTGAACCTAAATCCAAAATACTTAATTTAACAGTCATTCCACCCTGATTTGGGATAAGTTGCCCAGAAGCATTATAGGCAAAAGACTGATAAAAGAAATTTGTTAGCGAGTAAGCAGCTGTTGTGCTTATCAAGAATAGCATTGCAATTAGTAATTTAATATTTTTCATAATTCCCTCATTAAAAATTAATTACTTAAAAAATCAAATTTATTTAAATAATTTATCAATTTTATTTATCATAAGCATTTAAATGTATTCTTTTTATTTCACAATGAAAAATAAGTATTAAAAAATGCTTACGAACCTAATAACCCAATATAAAATTAAGAAATTTTTATAAATTAATTGATATATTCACAAAAAAAACTTGAATAATTTAAAAAATTTATCAAATTATTCTAAAAAAATATGCAAATAATTGAAGTATAAAAAATAGCTTCAATTGTGAACTTAAGTTTCTAGTAAATTGGGGTGGCAGCTAAAATAAAAAAAGCCCTGATGAACAGGGCTTTTCGTTTAAGATTAAATAATATTTAATTAAATATTATTTTTTGTTTTCAGTTTCACGTAATCCGAAAATGATTTTATTTGCAATTTCGGAAGCAATTACCTGCTGAACTTTATCATCGCTAGTCATATATTTTTCGATTGCAACTTCAACTCTGTTCTTGATAATTTCTGCAGTTTGACCAACCAGTGCATTAGCAAGCTGGTGAATATCTGATTGCTGACCACGCAAAGCATCGAGCTGTGAGCGGTTAGCATCTTCCATTTTCTTAAGCATTTTATCAGTTCTTTCTTCTTCTTGAGTGTAAATCAAAGTATAGGCAAGAAGTGAAAGCATGGTAAATTCAAGGAAGATTGCAAGCAAAATGAATGAAGGTTTTGCCGCAGGAATAAATTTCAAACCACGAATACCAACTGCCACGATAAGGAATGCAGCACCGCCATAAGCCAAACCAGTTACGAAGTTCTGATATTTTTCAGTAACGTGGTGGGACATATAAAGTCTCAACCCTGCGAAAATTTTAAAGTGATTTCTTCTCCATAGCAAAGCATTTTTGGTATCGGTAATCTGACGAACTGTAAAGTCTGAGAAGAATTCTTTGATGCGTTCGTATAGGAAGTGATTACGGAATTTAACAATATCGTCTCCTTCAGTAATATAGTCTTCGTATCTGTCTAGTTTGTTTTCAGAAATTTCCAAGAAAGTTCTGTTGAATATTGTTCTGAATTCGCTACGCACATCAGCATATTCTTTTTCTGCTAATTTGTCATCAGGCAAAGTGAGTAATTCTACGATACCCGGAGAAAAACCAGTTTGAAGACGAATTTTATCTTTTGTTTCATCAATCTGCCTGTCGAAGAGGGCTGAAACAAGTCCTATTCTTGTTGGCAAGAGAATACTGAATAATGCAGAGAAAAGAAGTGACAAGTCTATTGCAAGAATAGTTGCACCAATCCATGGCTCCAAAATAATTGCATTTTCGCCAAGTGCTTCAGCACGTACGTACCATTCATTGGATTTTTTTGAGTATCCGTCAACATCCAATTCTCTTGATTTGCTTGAAAAATCAAAAATATATTCACGATTGATTAAGTCTTTGGAAATTTCAACATTTTTACCTGTCAATAATGCTTCCTTGTCCTTTGGTACTGATGCATAAACTGTACCGCTAAATTGTACGAAACCAATTTTATCCATTTTTTCATCCGATGGTTTGAACAATGGAACCACAAACTGAGCAAAGAAATTTGGAATTACTGTTAATTGGAAAAATAAGAAAAGTACAACTACCATACCCAAGAAAAGCATAGTATGCTGTAATCCTATTTTGTTTACTTGCTGTCCGTGTGTTGATTTTTTCGGTGTCATCGAAACTCCTTTAAATTTTATTTCTATATTTTATTATATCTAATTTTCAAATTTAAATTATATTTTCTAAACAATCACTAATTTTTTTTATTTTTTTTTTATTTTTCTTAAAAAAGCTGTTTTTTGTAATTGAAAAAAAATGGCTATGTAGTAATAATTGTTACAAATTGACTCTTTTCTTCAAAAATTTAAAAGACTTACGGAAATCTGATATTTTTTTTTAAAAAATTGTTCATTTGGTTCAAAATTAATAAAATTATTGAAATCAATTTTCTAATTTTATAAAATTAATAAAAAAAGTAAGGTTATTGAATATTAATCGTCATTTTTTATTAAATTTGGAAAAAACATTTATATTAAATGGAAAGAGCTGAAGTTCTGATTATAGGAAGCGGATTAGCCGGATTAATTGCCGGTCTTACTGCAGCTGATTTAGGCAAAGAAGTAGTATTAATTACAAAAACTGCTGAATTGATGAGCGGTAGTACTCCTTATGCGCAGGGAGGAATAATATACAAAGGTGTTAATGATTCGCAAGAAAAATTAATCCGGGATATAATGATTGCCGGTGATGGTGCATGCTGGATGCCTGCAGTCGAGCAATTAGCTGAAATTGGTCCTGAACTTGTAAAAAAAATACTGCTTGAGAAATATAATGTTAAATTCGATATGAATGATAATAATCTTGATTTTACAGAAGAAGCAGCTCATTCAGTTCGGAGGATCATTCATTCGAAAGATAATACAGGACGTACTATTCACGAATCATTAATACCTTATGTTCTGAAACACCCGAATATTAAGGTCTATACGAATCATACTGCAGTAGATCTGTTAACTTTGTCTCACCATTCAGTTGAATCTACTGATATTTATAAAAAACCTGCCTGTTTTGGAGCTTATGTACTGAATAATCTGACAGGAGAGGTTTCTGCATTTTATGCGAATAATACTATTCTTGCCACAGGCGGTTTAGGGCAAATTTATATTAACACTACTAATCCTGAAGAATCAACAGGAGATGGCATTGCGCTCGCTTATCGAGCTGGTGCCCGTATGTTCAATTTGCATTATGTACAATTCCACCCTACAACAATTTTCACACAAAAAGAAAGATTTCTCGTATCAGAATCAGTTCGTGGGGAGGGGGCTGTACTTGTTGACAAGAATGGACAGCAATTTATGCATAAGTACCATGAATTGAAAGAATTGGCACCACGTGACATAGTTGCCCGTGGAATATACGACACAATGCTTGAAACACATCATCAGTGCGTATATTTGGATATTAGGCATAAAGATACAGAATGGATTCGCAAAAGATTCCCTACAATAAATGAATATTTGCATGGAATAGGAATAGATATGACTTCTCAACTTATACCTGTAGTTCCTGCCGCACATTACACATGCGGAGGGGTTGTAACTGACCTTTATGGCAGGACAAATATCAGAAGGCTTTATTCAGCAGGAGAGGTTGCCTGCACAGATGTCCATGGTGCAAACAGACTGGCAAGCAACTCCCTCCTTGAGGCACTCGTATTTGCCCACACATCGTCTGAGATGGCTGTTCAG
>MHAC01000055.1:0-2457 GCA_001804565.1 Ignavibacteria bacterium GWF2_33_9
TTTTAATTTCATATATTCGACTCCCTTGTAAAGGATATACAAAATTAAGAATAAAAAGGTTACAAAATTAAATTTTAAGTTTTAAAATTTTGAATTTTGGATGATACTGCCTTGTATTTCTGTGTTCGCCCCGATTTCTTAGGAAGAGGCAGGATGACAGCCGAAATACATTCGATTCTTCGGTCGCAGGCTCCCTATGAATGACTGTGGCTTGTTTGGTACCCGCAGCGTCCCTAATGTCCCAGGTTGGATTCCTTTATAAAGAAGGAATGAAAGTACAAATATCCTTTTCGACATTCTTGTCTTTATAAACGACAATAATGTCGTATTCCTACCAAGTAATACGAAATAGATAATTTCATATGCCATTATATTGCAATATGTTACGAGTTTGGCACGATTATTGAACATATATAAACGGCGCCGTAAACAAACATAATATAAAATTTTAAAAAAAATAACAAAAGGTGTAACATGAGAAAGTATTTTGGTTTTTTGACAATAATAATGTTAGTTTCAACATTATTCGTAAATGAAACATTAGCTCAACCTTCAGGAAAAGGTAAAATGAGCGGTAAAAGTTCTACAATAGGTTCAAGATTTGTAGATGCAAACAGCGATGGAATTTGTGATAATAATACAACAGGACTTGCAGGGGTTGGAATGAGAAATCAAGGCAGCTCGAGATTAAACTTTATTGATGCTGACGGCGATGGAGTTTGCGATAATAATACTACCGGAGTAACCGGAGCAGGAATGAGAAATCAAGGCAAAACAAGACCTAATTTCGTAGATGCAGATGGCGACGGTGTTTGCGATAACTTTATCGAAAATCCCCCAATAATCGAACAATAGTACGATTCCAGACATCGGGCTGAATTAATTAAGTCCGATGTCTGATTTTTTTTTAACTAAATACAAGATACTTAAATGAAAAAAATAATTTTAATAATCATAAGCTTTGTATGTTTAATATCCGCAAACTCATCACTGAAAGGGGAATGGAGAAATTCCATAGGGATTTCCAGCTATTACGATCAAAATCCGTTTCATTACAGTTCTTCTCAAGCATTAAGTTTTAATAGTACAAATTTGAATTTGGGATATATATTCGATAATTCAGGAATGAGTTTGAACTTTAAAAGTAATTATTCCTTAATACCATCATTATCAAATTCACAGCTAACAGATAATTCAATTATTTTTTCATATAATCTTCCTCTCGGTTCAGAAACACAAGACAATCTTCAATTATCTGCTCAATACGGTTTGAGGTACAATAGCGAGATTTTTAATACTTATAACAACAATAAATTTGGCATAAATGCACAATTTAATCATGATTTTGCTCAAGCAAAAATGCTGAGAGTCGGCTATCAGGGTTCTTACTCCAATTATTATAATAATACTGATTTATCATATAATGAACATATACTCTATTTAGGTTACAAAACATATTTTGAAACAAATACCAGCATCAATACCGAAGTTGATTACGGTTATAAAAATCTTACGAACAATTTATTAAGTTTTGCAGGACAAAGATCAAAAAATGTAAGTGCTCAAAGTCTGGGACAAATAATTGCAAACGTAAATGTTGCTCAATCATTAGCTGAAAAAACAGGGTTGAGTATTATCTATTCTCAAAGTTGGAATACAAGCTCAGCATATAAATCTATGCTGAACTTTAATCCTGACTTTATCTTTGATAAAGAAATTTATGACGATAATTATAGCTATGAAAGTAGAGAAATTACCTTAAAAATAACACAATATTTGCCATATAATATAAAAATTCAGGGATACGGATTTTATTTTGATAAGAACTACGAATATAATTATGATTTTTCAACTGATGAAAATATTGCAAAAAGACTAGATATTCAAAAAGGAATTGGAGGTAATCTTGAGAAAAACTTCAATATGGATTTTCTATTCTTCAATAATTTAAAAGCAACACTAAATTATTTATACACAATAAATAATTCAAACAGTGATATCTTCAATTACAGAAGCAATGCAGTCAACTTGGGTATTAATCTCGATTTCTAAAAATAGTAATTTTAAGTTTTATATCGTGAATAAAACCGCCTGAGTACAAGTCCCTCTCTTTTAGGAGTGGGATTTAGGGAGAGGTCGAAAACAAAAACCCCCTTGCCCCTTTTAAATCCCGATTTGTCGGGACTTTGAAAAAAGGGGGAAAATACATGAATTCCGTGTCAAGGACGGAATAACAATACAAAAAAAAGGGGTCCAAAAATTTGAACCCCTTTAAATCTGCTATGTAAACTAATTATATACTCTTAATAAATTCGTTTACTACATCTTTGATATCAGGTTTGCCGATTTCAGAAAGTTCATAATAAACTCTTGTGGCAGGTTGTTTAATATCAATAAAGCGGCCTAAATCAATTGGAGTTACAATCACAACACCGTCACATTTAACAGCGGCAATTG
>MHAC01000055.1:2493-8890 GCA_001804565.1 Ignavibacteria bacterium GWF2_33_9
ATATTTAACGAAAGTTTCAGAAATTTTACCAACAGTCCAAGGACGTGGGTCAATCAAGCTTGCTGCACCAAATCTTTGAGCTGCAACAACTGCTGCACCGATTGTCATTTCGCCGTGAGTAAGAGTTGGACCATCTTCGATTGCAAGAACATTTTTACCGAGAATAATTTCCGGATTATCCACCATCAAAGCTGATGCAGCCAAAATGATTTTTGCTTTCGGAGCATATTCACGAATATTATTCATAACTTCTTCCACGTCTTCAGGATAAGCTGAGTCAACTTTGTTCACAACAACGATATCTGCAGTGCGAAGATTTACTTCACCTGGATAGTAGCTAATTTCGTGACCCGGACGCAATGGATCAACCACAACGATAGAAAGGTCAGGTTTGTAGAACGACATATCATTATTACCACCGTCCCAAATGATAACGTCAGCTTCTTTCTCTGCTTCACGAACGATTGCTTCGTAGTCAACGCCTGAATAAATCACGCTGCCCATAGCAATATGTGGTTCGTATTCTTCCATTTCTTCGATTGTACATTTATGTTTTGTTAAATCGGAAATTTCAGCAAAACGCTGCACAGCCTGAGCTGCCAAATCGCCATAAGGCATTGGGTGACGAACGGAAACTACTTTTTTGCCTGCATCGAGCAATGCTTTCACAACTGCACGTGAAGTTTGGCTTTTGCCGCAACCTGTACGAACAGCTGTTACGGAAATAACAGGTTTAGTAGATTTAATCATAGTAGGATAAGTTCCCATCATAGAGAATTTTGCACCAGTTGCCATCACTCTTGAGCCGAGGTGCATAACAGTATCGTAAGGTAAATCGCTATAAGAAAGGACACATTCGTCAACTTTATATTCTGCAACTAATTTTTCTAAATCTTTTTCCTCGAAAATTGGAATACCTTCAGGATAAAGTTCACCGGCTAATACAGCAGGGTATTTGCGGCCTGCGATATCAGGAATTTGAGCAGCTGTGAAAGCTACCACTTCTACGTTTGGATTGTTACGGTAAACTGTGTTGAAATTGTGAAAATCTCTTCCTGCAGCTCCAATAATTAGCACTTTTACTTTTGACATTTTAACTCCATTTTATAAAATGTTTATATAAATTTAAAATTATTTTTTATAATATATCTAATTTGAAAAACTAATCAATTGGCTTAACAGTATCGAAAACACGCTTGATTTTTTCAATCGCCCAGTCGATTTCTTCCTTAGTAATAATCAAAGGAGGAGCAAAGCGGATAGTATGCACGTGTGTTTCTTTGCAAAGCAAACCTTCATTTTTGAGTCCTTCAGTGAATGGACGAGCAGTACAAGTAAGTTCTAAACCAATCCAAAGGCCGGCACCACGCACTTCTTTGAAAAGCGGTGATTTGATTTCATTTAATTTTTCAACGAAATATTTTCCTTGTTCAAATGATTTTTCAGGTAATTTTTCTTCTTCAATTACTTCAAGTGAAGCAATTGCAACTGCTGCAGCCAATGGATTACCCCCAAATGTTGAACCATGTGAACCAGGTTCAAATACGTCCAAAATTGCACTATCTGCAAGCACTCCGGAAACAGGATAATATCCACCACCAAGAGCTTTGCCAACGATAACTACGTCAGGGCGAACATCTTCGTAATAATGAGCGAAAAGTTTGCCGCTTCTGCCGAGACCTGATTGAATTTCATCACAAATAAATAGACAATTATTTTCTTTACATAATTCAGCAATTTGTTTGAGAAAACCTGCAGGAGGAGGAATAATTCCGGCTTCTCCCTGAATTGGTTCAATCATTATTGCAGCAGTATTATTAGTAATATTTGCTTTGAAATCTTCAATATCGCCGTATTTAGCTAATTTGAATCCCGGTGTATATGGTCCGTAATTTTTATATGCATCAGGGTCGTTGGAAAAACTGATTACAGTTGTTGTTCTGCCGTGAAAATTGTCGGTAGCAACAATGATTTCTGCAGTATTTTCTTTAAGTCCTTTTACTTTATATCCCCACTTACGTGCAGTTTTGATGGCAGTTTCAACTGCTTCGGCACCGGTATTCATTGGGAGAAATTTTTCATAACCGGTCATTTGATTCAATTTCTTGTACAAAAGCGGTAACACATCATTACGAAATGCACGGCTAGTGAGCGACACTTTCCCTGCTTGCTTAACAAGAGCATCGTAAATCTTAGGATGACGATGTCCTTGATTAACTGCTGAATAAGCAGAAAGGAAATCGAGATATTTCTTTCCTTCCACGTCCCAAACCCATACTCCTTCAGCCTTTTCGATTACTACATCGATTGGATGATAGTTGTGGGCTCCAAATTCATTTTCAATTTTAATAAAGTCTTGTGAGTTCATTATTGCACTTCAAATTTAAGTTAATAATTAATTATTTTCATCAAATAACATTGTAAGTAAAGCCATTCTTACGTAGAGTCCATTTTGAGCCTGACGGAAATAAGCAGCTCTTGAATCCATATCCACTTCAGATGAAATTTCAACTGAACGTGGAAGCGGGTGAAGAATTACAGCATCTTTTCTCAACTTTTTCAGCAGACTTGCACCAACATTATATTGTTCTAAATCGACATGTTTGGAAATAAGTCTTTCTCTGTCTAGTCTTGTAATGTATAGTACATCTACTTTCGACGCAAGTCCTTTTGTTGAATTTGAAAGTTCATAAGAAATTCCATTTTCATCCAAATGTTCCAAAATATCAGGTTTCATCTGCAATTCATCCGGTGCGATAAAGTGTAGTTTCACTCTGTCGAATTTGCTAAGTAAGTAAGCAAGGGAACGAGCTGTCCTGCCATTATCCAGTGCACCTATAAATGCAACAGAAAGTCCGTCTATTGTCTGACACTCATTATGAATTGTATAAAGATCCAACAAAGCCTGAGTAGGATGTTGTCCCCCGGTTCCATCACCTGCATTGATGATAGGCACCAGTGAATTTCTTGCAGCTCGTGCAGCACCACCGGCTTCATGATGACGCAACACAATTGCATCGCAATAATTGCCGATAATGCGGATTGTATCTTCCAGATTTTCATCCTTAATTTCTGAAGAAAATTCTCTGGCATGCTCTGTAGAAAGAACTTTGCCTCCCAGTCGGTACATTGCCGATTCAAAGGAAAATCGGGTACGTGTGGAAGGTGCATAAAAGAGCGATGCCAAAATTTTATTTTGATAATCCAGCGTCCCGCCACGTGCAACAATTTTCTTCATAGCCTGAGTACGTTCGAAAAGTTCCATAATTCTCGGAACTTTGAACTGTTGCGATTCTAGCACATGATTTAATTTCAGTTCCATTTCAAATCCATTTTTTTATGGTAAAATTGTTGTTCCTGCCTTACCTTCCAATGCATCGGCAATATATTCAAAAGTAGTAATTATAGCCTTTTTGCCGCCATTTTCCAAAAAACGGAGGACTGCTTCAATTTTCGGCCCCATATTTCCCGGTGGGAAATGACCTTCTTCGTAATATTTTTTCAATTCATTATATGTAACTTGCGACAAACCCTTTTGATTGGATTTTTTATAGTTTAGATAAACTTGGTCGGCATCCGTGGAGATGATGAATACATCCACATCAAGGCCTGATGCAAGCAAAGCGGAAGAACGATCTTTATCAATCACAGCTTCGCAACCAAAAATCAAACCTTCTTTCTTTTGAACCGGAATTCCACCTCCACCAAGAGCAATTGTGATAATATCCATATCAATTACCCTTTTGATAATGTCCATTTCCAGAATTTCAATAGGTTCAGGTGAAGCTACTACTCTTCTCCATCCACGTGAAGCATCTTCCACAATATCCCAACCCAAAGTGTGCTTTTTGGCATGAGCGTCAGCACCAGTATAAAAAGGTCCAATAGGTTTTGTAGGATTTTTAAATGCATCATCATTTTCGTCCACCAGCACCATAGTAGGGATTGTCATTACTTCTTTTTTCAAATCCAATTGAGCAAAAGCGGCAGTGAAAGCTCTTTGGAGAATATATCCTATTTCACTTTGAGTAGTTGCAACGCACATATCGAGAGTGTGAGTGTAAACTTCCTTCGAACCACGTTCGGAACGAATTAGTGCTGCTCCTGCCTGAGGACCGTTCCCATGAGTAACGACAACTTCCCAGCCATCTTTAATCATTCGGGAAATACCCATTGCAGTCGCAAAAGCATTATTGTACTGCTCTTCGATTGTTCCTCTTTGTCCGGCACGAATCAGTGAATTACCACCAACTGCTATCAATGCTTTTTTAGCCACAATTTACCTATTTCATCAATTTATACATAACTGCTTTTTGAGCATGCAATCTGTTTTCTGCTTCAGGAAAGACAACTGAGTTTGCTGCATCAATCACTTCATCAGTTACTTCATCTCCACGATGAGCAGGCAAACAATGCATAAATAGTGCATCATCTTTTGCATAACTCATCAATTTGGAATTTACCTGATACGGCATAAATATTCTTCTGCGTTCAGCGGCTTCGGATTCCTGTCCCATTGAAGCCCAAACGTCAGTGTAAACGGCATCTGCATTTTTCACACCTGTTGGAATATCATTTGTTACTTCAATTACTGCACCGGTTACTTTTGCATCTTCAGTAGCTGTACGGAATACGTTCAAGTTTGGTTCGAATCCACGTGGGCAAACAACTGTAACATTTACGCCCAAACGTGCTCCGGCAAACATTAAGGAATGTGCAACATTATTGCCGTCACCTACATATACCATTTTCAGGGAATTATCCAATTTTCCTTTATATTCCAACAAAGTAAGATAATCTGCCATACCTTGGCAAGGATGTAGCAAATCAGTCAAACCATTTATGATTGGAATACTTGCAAATTTTGCCATATCTTCAACTATTGAATGTGCGAATGTACGAATCATTATACCTTGCACCATTCTTTCGAGATTTTTAGCAACATCATAAACTGATTCACGTTTGCCTAAGTTGATTTCAGCTGGTGACAAATAAAGTGAATATCCACCTAATTGTTGGATGCCGATATCGAATGTTGTGCGTGTACGCAGTGATGGTTTTTCGAAAATTAAAGCAAGAGCTTGTCCTTTCAATGCTTCCGCATATTTTGCTCTGTCTTTCTTCATATCCATAGCCAGTTCAAATGACTCCAGAATTTCTTCTCTTGTAAAATCACGAACTGAAAGAAAATCTCTTTTCATTTATTACTCCATTTATAAATTTATGTTCTAATTATTGATTTACTGTAATTGCCAAAAAAATTATTTTTAAGAAATAATTATCTATTTGATTTAATGATGGAACTATCAAATGGGTGCATCAGTTGTGTAATGTTTGAAATTATTTATCTTGCTTGCTCTGTTTTTAGGTAATTCAAACCTGATAAGAGTCGGAGTATCTTTTCGTTTGTACTTTAGAAATTCAATATTTTTAATAAATAATTTCAATATCGGTAAATCATATTTGCAGTTTATTGATATTACAAAATTACGAATAAAAGTTTACTTAATTGTATTTTAAATAGTTACATTTCAATTTCGAAAAGATTCTGTTCGTAAAATTTGAAATCTTTCTTGAATCCCTTAGTTCTGAGGAAAATTTTATTATCAACCCGCTTTATTATCAGGTAGAAATATAAAGGCTTATCCTTATCCGGAATTAAATCCTTCCATTTTCTTTTTTTCATTTTTTTCAGGGGTTGTTGAATTCCTCCCCCACCTCCAATAACTAGAAAATCCTTCCCGTTTTTTTGGAAATATTCAAGATTATGGGAATGACCCGACAAATATAATTTTGCTTTGGAGGACTTGAAAAAATGCGGTAAAATTTTATCCCGCACATCCTTTTCGGCACTTACAATTTTGGAATTTGTGAAAGGAGGATGGTGCGTGGCAACAATAATTATTTTTACAGCCGGGTTTTCATCCAATTTGTCTAATTCTTTCTTATACTCTTTGACAATTTTATTTTTATCCAATTCTGATGAATTGATAAGAACTACAGCGATTGAGTCAACTATGTGTGAGGAAAAATAAAGATTTGAACCAGGAAATCTTTTGGAGAAATTCTTTAAACCTCTTTTTTTGCGGTACTTATATTCATGATTGCCGGGTATTGAATAAAAAGGCAGATTAATTGCTCTATACTTTTTCAGAAATGTATCTACTTGTTTCCATTCAGAATCTCTCGATGCAATCGAAACGTTATCACCTAATAAAAACAAGGTTTTGGGAGGATTGTTATATATATCATCCAGTAATTTTGCTGTGGCAATGGTATTTTTATATGTTTTCAGGATAAGTGATTCAAAGAACATAGGTGCTTGCAAATCGCTGATGAAGTACAATTCATCTGATTTGTGTTTATTAACATTATTGACAGTAGTATTACTTTCCGA
>MHAC01000055.1:8908-44518 GCA_001804565.1 Ignavibacteria bacterium GWF2_33_9
ATATTTTTTCATTTCTCTAATTTTCAGTCAGTTGATTTTTTTATCTCAATTATTTAACGATTCCAACATATAAATACGCCACTCCAAATGTTAATTTCCGATAATATGTTTTGGAAAATTGTCCAGTTGAATTCATTATATCCAGGAAATTTTCGGCAGCAGGGAATTTAGACGCAGTAACTGGTAAATATGTGTAAGCGCTTTTATCGCTTGCAAAAAGTTTGCCAAGCTGAGGCATAATGTATTTGCTGTATATTTTATATGGAACTGCAAAAAGTCCATTTGGCTGCCCGAATTCCAGAATTAATACTTTACCGCCCGGCTTAACAACTCTTGCAAGTTCAGAAACTCCTCTTTTAGGGTCATCAACATTGCGTATTCCGAAGGAAATTGAAGAAATATCGAAAGTGTCACTTTCGTATTGCAAACTCATTACATCCGCAAATTCAAATTTAACAGCATTGCCGATTTTTTCATTTTTTTCATGTGCATAAATCATCATATCTTCGCAAAAATCTGTTCCAATAACCTGATTTGGTAATGTATCTGTAATTTTATTCAATCTTTCCCAAAATGCAAAAGCCAAATCACCGGTCCCGGTAGCACAATCCAGAACTCTTTGTCCGGATTGAAGATTTGCTTCATTCACCGTTACTTTTCTCCAGCGATGATGAATCCCGAAGGATAGTATGGAATTCATTTTATCATAATTCCCCGAAATCGAGGCAAACATATTTCTTACTTCTTCACTCATATTCTTATTTAATTTATTTTTGCTTCATACATGGACAAATTTGCTGACGAATTGAATCAGGAATTGATATATCCGGAAATGGTTTAAATGTTTTTACTTGATTTTTTACTCCCTCGTAACCTTTATTCACTCCATCTGTATTTTGCAGCCAGTATTGATAAGCCGATTCATTGCTGAATTTACAGAATTGCATTAATATTGCTGCAGAAACGTACCCTGATTGGTGCCATCCATTCCAACAATGCAGATAAATCGGTCCTTTTGCAGGATTATTTATTACATCCAACACATCCTGCATAATATTTCTCATATCCTTTCGTGCATTTCCGGAATTATTCAGATAATGCAAAGTATCGGATTTATCTTTGCTCACCCATAGCTTTTTGGCGTCTTTGTAATTCGTAGCATAAAGATAGTATACATCACTGAAACCTTCTGAAAGAAGATGCTCAAGTCCGTCTTCAGGCAGTGGATTATGATTATCTCTTTTATTCAATTTATGGTAATAATTATTCGCCCCGCCACGATAGGCAATTCCATACAGGATTGTTCTCATATTTCTTGTACCGTATAGTGCATCAAATCCATCACCATGATTATTAGTGATTTTTTCGTCTAAGCACTTTACTCCATAACGATCTTTGTAATATTCAACCTTATCAGTTAGTGAGTTGAATTCCTTCGCATCATTTACTTTTGCAAAAGTGGAGATATCACATACAGACAAGAACAAAAGTAATACTGCAAAGTGAAAACAATATCTTATAATAATATTTTTCATAAAAATTTACTTTTTATTTAGGAAACTGAAAATTAATTCAAAGTTTTTTGATAATTTTGAAATTAATTTAAAACAAAATTAGGTATAAAATGCTTAAAAATACATTTACTATTTTACTTGTATTGTTTTTTGCATTTCAATTAAGAGCTGAAATGTTTTCAGGTAAAGTTGTTTCTGATGAAAATCAGGCTCCTCTAAAAAACGTAAAAGTGTTTGTGGAAGAACTTAAATCTACATTTGAAACAAATTCTGAAGGGCTTTTTGAATTCGACGTGCAAAATTTTAAATCAATAAATTTAGTTATTACAGCACTTAAATATCAAACCAAAAAAATTGCTTTCCAAAGTTCAGACTTTCAACAAACAAATTTAATTTCACTATCACCGAAACTTTATCTTTTCGATGATGTGGTTATTTACAGTGCAACTCGTCAACCACAAAAGATTACTGAATCACCTGCTGCTGTTTACCATCAGTCTCCTGACGAAATACGAATCAGTTCACGTACAGGACAAATTGCACAAGTATTTCAGGAATATGCCGGAGTTGATGTGCTGCAAAGCGGTGCTTCCGATTTCATCGTCAATTCCCGTGGATTTAATGGTGGGCTGAACAGACGTGTATTGGTTTTGCAAGATGGACGTGAAACCTCAATGCCTCTTCTAGGTGCTCAGGAATGGAATTCTTTTTCAGTACCTTTGGATGAATTTGCTCGTGTGGAATTTGTGAGAGGTCCTGCTGCTTCACTTTATGGTGCCAATGCTTACAATGGTGTTTTAAATCTTACTTCCTTTGCTCCAAAAGATGTGCTTGGACCAAAAGCAAGTGTTCTTTTTGGTGACTTTAAAACTCTGCGTTTGGATACACGATTTGCACAGCAATTCGGGAAATTGTCCTATAAATTTACTCTTGGTCATTCTGAAAGACTTAATTGGTCTAAATCCAGAAATACACCTGCTGAACTCGAATATGCAGGTTTGCCGCTGGAAAAGAAAATCCTGGAGGAAAGCGATAGAATGACTACCGCAAATTACGGGACTTTCCGTTTGGATTATGATATTAAATCCGACTTGATTGCAACTGCTGAAGCCGGATATTCCAGAAATAAAAATGAAATGTTCGTTTTCGGATTAGGCAGAACTTTCGTGAAAGATGTAGAACGTCCTTATGCACGACTTGCTCTAAATTCACCTAATTTCCATTTCCAGGCAAGTTATATGAAACGTTCTGTGCCTGACACTATGTGGTTGATGGTTCCGGGTGCACCTCTTCTCGATAATTCTGATGACTTGTTTTTGGAAGCTCAGTATAATTTCCAATTGAATGATAATGTAGGATTCATTTTTGGCGGAAGTCAGGATTTCCAAAGAATTCGAACTTCAGGCACATCAATTCCTGATGACGTAAATGCTTCTTATACAGGTGTTTACGGTCAATTTGATTATAAGATATTGCATAATCTGGAATTTGTAACTTCTGCAAGAGTTGATTTGGCAAGCATTCACGAAACTCAGTTTTCTCCGAGAGTAGCTTTTGTCTATCATCCGGCAACTAATCAAAAATTCAGAATTTCAGTTGGCCGTTCTTTCCAAAGACCAAATTATTCCGAACTTTACAGAGTAACCCCTGATGCTCCTGCTTTTGATAAATACATCGGTGCACCTGTGAATTTCGCTGCTTTACAGCAGAAAGTGAATGATACACTTGCTGCAATTACCGGCACTAATCCAAATCTGAATTTCGGACTGAGTGCTTTCAATGCAAAGGCTATCGGAAATGAAAAATTACAGGTTGAAAAAAATCTTGGATTTGAACTTGGTTATGAAGGTATTTACTTCGAAAGATTCCGTTTATCGGCAGATGTATATTATAATCAATTGAGTGATTTTATCACGAACTTTTTGCCGGCTGTCAATTCCGATATTCCACAGTGGAATCCTAATTTGCCTGCAAATCTGCAGCAATATCAGGCATTGGTGAAAGAAATTCTAACAAGCAAACTCACCGCAAGAGATATTGCCCGTTTGTCAGATTATAAGGGTGTTCCAACTTTTATTGTATCAAATACTAATGTTGGCGAAGTGGATCAATGGGGTGTTGAATTGAATATGGAATATTATTTCTCAAGAGAATTCCATTTTGATTTCGGCTATTCACATTATGATTTCAATATTGTTAAAGCTGATGCGAATCAGGAATTACTGCCTAATACTTCACCGAATAAATATAGAATTGCGGCTAATTACGAAAAAGCTAAAGTTTTCGATGCTCAAATTAGTTTCGATTATACTCAAGGGTATGATTGGCTTGCGGGTACTTATGTAGGTTATGTGCCTGATTACGGAGTACTTAATTTCACTGCAGGATATTACCTTGCAGATAATCTCGAATTATCTGTTAATGTATATAATGCTCTAAACAGAAAACATTATGAAATCTTCGGTGGAACTTATATCCCAAGATATACTACCTTCAGATTAAATTTTGTTTTGTAAAAAAATATCAATAAATACTCAAGAGGCGGGATTTCCCGCCTTTTTTTTATGACAATGTGATGGTGCAAGGGAACGCAGTCCCTGTCATTCTGAGCGAAGCGAAAATTCCTAGTAATCGGCTGTTCCATTCAAAATTCAAAATTTTCTTAATTCCTTTTTAATTTGTAATTATTCGACATTATTTTTGTAATTTTAAAGTAATTTAAAAAGCAATTGCGTGTATAAATGAGTTCATCAAGATTCGCTTCGCTCATCTTGAAAGTTGATATAAAATTGTAAATTTACTACTTTTAAAAGAAAAGACTTAAGACAAAATCTGAAAATGGATAATTTTGAAGAATATTTACGGCAAGGTGAACCAAACAAAGCAGAAAAAGCTAAAGTTTGGAAAACCGCTATCGGATTGCAACTAGTTGATGGATTAATAACTTCTGATTATTTGATAGCAACTGCCAAAAAGAATATTGAAGGCGATATTACCATTGATAAAGTAAAAAAGTTAATTGACAGTTATTATAAACAACATCCTCTAAAAGATACCGAAAACCGCACCGAAGAAGCAGACAAAGTATCAGCACAGATTGCTGAAATATTAAGCGAGCAAACCTTTACATTTTCACCTGCCGAATATCTTACCATTCATCGCAGGTTGTTTCAAGGTGTTTACAGCGATGCAGGCAAAATACGTGATTATAACATTACAAAACAAGAATGGGTTTTAAACGGTGAAACGGTTTTATATGCGAGTGCCGAAAGTTTGAGAGCTACTTTAGATTACGATTTCGAGCAAGAGAAAAAATTTAACTACAAAGGTTTAAGCCCACTAGAAATTATAGAACACTTAGCACATTTTATTAGCGACTTGTGGCAGATTCACATATTTGGCGAGGGCAACACACGGACAACTGCAATTTTTTTAATAAAATATCTACGAAAACTTGGTGTTAAAGAGGTAAATAATAACTTATTTGCTGAACATTCTTGGTATTTCCGAAATGCACTTGTGCGAGCAAACTACGAAGATTTATCTAAGGGTATCCACAAAACAAAAAGGCATCTTATTCACTTTCTCGCAAATTTATTGCTGGGAGAAAATCATTTGCTTATAAATCGAGAATTGCATATTCAATCCATTGACACTGTAAAAGTTGATAATGACACTGTAATTGACACTGTATTTTATTTGATAAAGCAAAATAATAAAATAATAGCCGCTGAAATTAGCGAAAGATTAAAGATAAGTTTGAGCACAGTAAAACGGAAAATAAAAGAACTTAAAGCTAGTGGAAAAATTGAACGCATAGGAAGCGATAAAACAGGCTATTGGAAAATTATTTCGTGATGAAATCACACCACACACTTATGCAATACAAAAGACCTTGCCGCAAGAATAATTATTGAAATACATAATTCTGTTTGTTAGTATTAATATTCTTGAAAATCAAAGCCAAACTTGTGATTTGAAACCATTTGAAGATGTTGATGGTGCAAGCGAACAAAATCCCTGTCATTCTGAGCGAAGCGAAAATTCCTAGTAATCAGCTGTTCCATTCAAAATTCAAAATTTTCTTAATTCATTTTTAATTTGTAATTATTCGACATTATTTTTGTAATTTGAAAGTAATTTAAAAAGCAATTGCGTGAATAATTGTGCTGTGCGTTAGTGTAAAAAGCCAACCGCAGACAGACGACAATATGAAATTGAAGAAAACGGAAATAAAAGAACTGATTACCCTTCTTGGCTTTAAACAGCAAGACGGAGAAAAGGACATTTATTACAAGACTTATAAAAAGCACAAGGACTACATTCTCAAAGTAAATTTTGAGAAAGAAAATATTGAATACGGAACCAAAATTAAACTTGGCGACCTGACGACCAGCAACTTTGAAAACAGCGAAAATTTTGTTGTGTTGGAGTGTGTGGACAGAGTTTTAGAAAAAGGTTATCCGCCTGACAGACTTTCATTGGAACACAAGTGGCCAATGGGAAGAAAAGAAAAAGGCAAGTTGGACATTTTAATCACTGACAAGGAAGACAAAGCCTATTTGATGATTGAGTGCAAAACTTGGGGCGGTGAATACGAGAACGAGAAAAAGAAAATGCAGCGTGACGGTGGACAGCTTTTTTCTTATTTCCAACAAGACAAAGCAGCCCAATACTTATGCCTTTACGCTTCACGACTTAACAAAGGAGCAATTGAATATGTAAACGACATTGTTCAAGTGGACGAGCAATGGGCAACATTGAGCAACCAAAAAGAAATTTTTGACCATTGGAATAAAAACTACAAAGACAACGGAATTTTTGAAGATTGGGCAAACGCCTATGATGTAGAAATAAAAGCACTTACAAGGGGCAGACTAAAAGAACTGACCGAAGAAGATAGCGGACGAATTTTTAATCAGTTTGCGGAAATCCTACGCCACAATGTTGTTTCAGACAAGCCAAACGCTTTCAACAAAATTTTCAATTTATTCCTTTGCAAAATCGTAGACGAAGATCGCAAACCAGACGAAGAATTAAAATTTCAATGGTTAGAGACCGATAATGACGAAGATTTGCAAAAACGGCTTTCAGACCTTTACAAACAAGGAATGAAAGAGTATTTAACCAAAGACGTTACCGATTACAACGACAAAGAAGTTGAAGACAAACTCTATGCTCTTGATGCAGCAGTTAGAGACCAAATCAGGGAAATGTTTACCAAAGTACGTTTGCACAAAAACAACGAGTTTGCGTTCAAAGAAGTATTTGACGAAAAATCATTCAGAGAAAATGCAATAGTAGTTCGTGAAGTAGTTGAATTGCTTCAACCTTATCAAATTCGTTACGGACACAAACAACAATTTTTAGGCGACTTCTTTGAATTGCTTTTAAGCACAGGTATCAAGCAAGAAGCAGGTCAATTTTTTACACCTGTTCCAGTTGCCAAGTTTATTATTTCGTCTTTGCCAATTCGTGAACTCATTGAAAAGAAAATCCAAAATGACGAAACGAACTTTTTGCCTTACATAATTGACTATGCAGCAGGAAGCGGGCATTTCTTGACCGAAGCAATGGACGAAGTGCAAAATATTATTGAAAGCATTGACCCAAGCAAACAAAAACCCTCTGTAAATTCAAAACTCAAAAGTTGGAAAGAAAGCTCATTTGATTGGGCTTACGATTATGTTTATGGCGTTGAAGCCGATTACCGATTAGTAAAAACAGCAAAAGTAAGTTGCTTCTTAAATGGTGACGGTTTGGCAAATGTTATTCACGCTGACGGCTTAGACCATTTTCAAAAAAGCATTGACTACAAAGGCAAACTAAAAGAAGTTAGTGCAGACGACACCAAAGACAACGGACAGTTTGATATTTTGGTGGCAAACCCACCCTATTCGGTTTCAGCTTTCAAAAACACATTGAAAAACGGTGATGAAAGTTTTGAACTCTTTAACCGATTAACTGATGACAGCAGCGAAATTGAATGTTTGTTTATTGAACGCACCAAACAGCTTTTAAAAGTTGGTGGTTGGGCAGGTGTGATTTTGCCAAGTTCAATTTTGAGTAATTCAGGCATTTACACAGATGCAAGAGAAATAATACTCAAATACTTTGACCTAAAAGCCATTACCGAGTTTGGCTCAAATACATTTATGGCAACAGGCACAAACACAGTTACACTGTTTTTGGAACGCAAACCGAACAACGATTGGAAAAAGATTGAAAACGCTATAAAAAACTTCTTTGACAAACCGAAAGAAGCAACTGTAAACGGCATTGAAAAAGCATTTAGCAAATATGTTTCAACCGTATTTGAAGGCTTAGAACTTGCCGACTACATTTCGTTGGTAAGCAAGAAACCAAATGAAAACATACAGAAACAAGAACTTTACAACGACTATAAAACTTGGTTTGCTTCACTCACCGAAGTAAAACAACTGAAAGAAAAGAAAGCATTTAAAGACAAAACCAAAGCAGAGCAGCAAGCCGAGTTGGATAAACTTTTCTATGAAAAGGTATTTGCCAAAGAGCAAGACAAAATGCTTTACTACTTTTTGGTTTACCCACAGCAAACTGTTTTAATCAAGGTTGGTGAGAAACAAGCAGAGAAAGATTTTATCGGTTACGAGTTTAGCAGTCGCAGGGGACACGAAGGAATAAAAATGTATCGTGATGAAAACGGGAAATCCACAACCAAACTTTATGACGAAGAAAATCCTTTGAACTCCGAAAAGGCGAATAGCTATGTTTACCGCTCATTTTTAGGTAAGAAATTCATTATAGAAAAGCCTTTAGCAGAAAACATTAGCAAAATAGACACATTAGATTTGATTGATTTTACCAAGCTGGCATTTGAAAAATCCGTGTCTTTAAATGCTAAAAAAAAAGTTCAACTAAAATCTAAATGGGAACTAATTCCAATAGGGAAAATATGTGAAACAGGTTCAGGTGGAACGCCTTTAACTACCAATCAAGAGTATTACAGAAATGGAACTATTCCTTGGGTGAATAGCGGTGAAGTTAGAAATGGAATTATATATGATACGGAAAATAAGATAACAAAAATTGGTTTAGAAAATTCGTCAGCAAAATTGTTTCCTAAAAACACTGTGTTGGTTGCAATGTATGGAGCAACAACTGGTCAAGTTGGAATTTTAGGGATTGAAGCCTCAACAAATCAAGCAGTCTGTGGAATTTTACCATCTGAAAAGATAAACTCATTTTATTTGTATCATTTTCTATCAACTCAACTAGATAACTTTTTAAATCTTAGAAGTGGTGTTGCTCGTCTTAATATTTCACAAGACATAATTAAGTCTTTCAAAATCCCACTTCCACCAAAACTCATTCAAGAAAAGATAATCAAGGAAATTTCAGCTGTTGAGCAGAGAGAGAAAGCAGGAAGAGAGAAAACGGAGAAACTAAAAAAACAAATTGACGAACTTTTTGCTTCTGAAAATTTAAAAGGTGCAACCAAAAAACTTGAAGAAGTTTGTGAAATGAAAGCAGGTAAGTTCAAATCACCTTCTAACATTTTACCAAACAATGTCGAAGAACTTTATCCTTGCTACGGTGGCAACGGTTTCAGGGGCTACACCAAAACATTCACTCATATTGGCAAATATCCATTGGTTGGCAGACAAGGTGCTTTATGTGGCAATGTTCATTTAGTTGACGGACAATTTCACGCTACAGAACACGCCTTAGTCGTGACTGCTTTGAAAGATATTAATGTTGATTGGCTTTACTACTTGCTAAAAAGTATGAACCTTAACAAATATGCGACAGGGACAGCACAACCAGGACTTTCAGTAAAGAACATAAATCCTTTGCCAGTAAAAGTTCCGACACTCAAAGACCAAGAAAAACTGATTGACAAAATCAAGAAACTTGAAACAGAAATCAAAGCCATAGAAGCGGACTTAGCCAACATAGACAACGAGAAAGAACAGATATTGAAAAAACATTTAGAATGACACAAGCCCTCGCTTCACAGCCACACACATTAACATACCTCAACCTTTATAGTTCTTTAAAAATGCAGTCACATATGATAGAATTATATAAGAAATGAACACTCTTGCGTGTTCCAAACAAAAATCAGGGCAATTCATAAATAGCACTTACGAATGCACATTCCTCAATTTCCTTCAGGTGTTTATCTTATTCAAAGTTGAAAAAAATGCAGAGGCAGGGTTACCCTTTTTGGTTACCCTGTCTCTACGAATTTACATTTTTAGATGCGATATTCAATTTAGAAAGGACGGATATAATAAGTAAGAGTTAATAATCCGTATCTTTTGAGAGCGAGCGTATTAATATCTTCGAAATAAGAATCTGTAACATTACGGGAAATACTCTTTGTTTGGTCGAAAATATCAAAAACCTGGAATTTCAAATCGAAATTATTTTTATATAAAGCACGATTACCCAAGCCAAAGTTCGTGATGAACAAATCCTGATTATATCCATCGGAATAACCGGTTGTATAAAGATAATTGAAGTCAAGATTAACGAAAAATCCTGCAAAGAGAGTCAAATTGAATCTCGCAAAGGATGTTAAACTGTAGTAAGTGGAATTCAGTGCTTGCTGAACGGTATTGGATACATCGTTGATAGTTCCGCTAATTCCAATAGAAAAGTCCAAATTTTCCGAAATATTACTATTCAAATCCAAACCGCTTGTGTAAGCATAATTTTCAGTAGTATTTTCCATATGATTTACCAAACCGGGAGTTTCAGTATAAGTGAATCCAAGATTTGTGTTCAAAGTACTTTTGATGAAATCAAGAGGCATACTGAAAGTGGAATAAGTACGGCTTGTAAGTTGTCTTCCGAAGTTACCCGGGATGATAATTTGAGCCCCTTTCATCACTTCATAACCATTAATGGTCATTGGACCTTGTGCAATAAAAGTTTGATTGGAAATATAATTATCGGTATAAGATAAATAAGTCATCAAGAAGAATGAATTTCTATTATCATTAAAAATTGTGAATAATCGGGAAAACAAAGTATAAGAAAGTTGTTGCTCCAACTCAGGATTACCCGTTGTAATCTGCAATGGATTGGAATTATCCACAACAGAACTCAACTGCGAAATTGACGGTATTTGAGTGCTGGTGTAAAAGTGCATTCTCAAGTCGGTAGCTTTGCTGAATTTATAGCTCATTCTCACATAAGGCAGGAAATTATTATAATCTCTATTAATCAGCAAAGGATTTATATCAGTTTTATCATTTTCAAAATTAGTGAACTGATAATTCAATGTAGTATTAAGTTCGAATTTTCCAATGTCCAATCTGTACCCTAAACCAACTTTTTGATTAATTGTCTTTGAAACAGCAAAATTGGTAAGTGCAGAATCAATTTTATCGTATAATCCGGTTAATTCATTGTAAGAAAAGAGAGAACGATCTTCATTGTCCCTGCTGTATTCGGCATAATAAGAAAGAGATAATTGCGACATATCTCCCAAAGGCTCAGTGAACATTGCCCTTCCGGAATGTGAATACCCGTGAGTTAAATTATTATTCAATTGCTGAACTGAATCATAAAGCACATATTGGTTGAAATAATCTGAAGTGAGCGAATTTAAATAAGTATCTCCGGAATTATCATTGAAAGCATTATTGTATTCAAAAGAAAAAGTTCTGCCTTTTTCTGCAAACTTATGTCTATAAAGCACTTCGTTAGAAATATTATATCCGGAATAATCTGAATTTGTTTTGGAATTTGCACTATTCAAACTATCAGTTGTCATATCTATTAATGTCTGACCTAAATTAGTCCCAGTCTGATTATAAATATAATCGGTAGATTGGATATTAGCCCTTGGACGGATTATGAAAGAATTGCTCGAATCCAAATCCCAAGTGATTTTTCCATTAATTCTTTGATTTAAGTTATGAGTTAAATTATCGCTGATTTGTCTGTAAAAGAAGTTTGTATCACCTTCAATATAATACTGTCTGTTCAAATCTTCCTGATTATTATTATCAGTATAATTCACAAAATAACTACCTGTAATTTCGAATTTTTCACCCCATTTATCAGAATAATTTATTCCTGTTGCATGAGTAGTAGTGAGGCCGCCTAAATTACCTACGAAGAAACTGCCGAATGAAGACCATGGACCATGCGAAGGTCTTTGCACAAAAGTTGAACTTGTTGAACTAATTCTTTGGAACATGCTTCTTCTGCCTGCACTCATTCTTCCACCGGAACCGAAAAGTCCGATAATATCCTGAAAATTGAAATTCTGCTGATTAATATTATTCGACATTCCAAGAATTGAAAGTCGCATATCTCCTTTCATCATAGTGTAAGATCCGCCTGCTGTATATTTATCTTGATAACCATAACCACCGTAAATTTTGCCATATCCTAAAGTTCCGCCTTTTGTGAGTAAATTCATGGCTTTGTAACGAGTACCATCGTCAAATCCTGAAAATTCGGCCTGGTCACTCATTTTGTCGAAAATTTGAACTTTATCAATAACTTCCGCAGGAATATTACGCATAGCCATCATCGGGTCATCTCCGAAATACTGGCGACCATTCACCAGCACTTCCTTCACGTCTTCACCATGTGCTTTAATGTTGCCGGAGCTTTCCACCTGAACACCGGGAATTTTCTTAACGAGTTCTTCAGTAACTGCATTTGGTTGAGTTTTGATAGCTCCGGAATTGAATTCTGTGGTATCGCCCTTGATTTCTGCTCGTATCATATTATCAACAACTTCCACTGATTTCATCTTTACCGCATCCGGTTCGATTTCAATAGTACCTAATTCAATAATTTCACTGCCTGCAGGCATAATATTCTTGTAAATCGTGATATATCCTACAAAAGTGATTTTGAGATTATATCCTCCCATCGGGAGATTTTCAATTTTGAACTTACCATCTTTGTCTGTGTATTCACCACGAATCAAAGTTGTATCACGTTTGGACTGTACACTTATGGAAGCACTTTTCAAAGGTTTATTTGTTGATTTATCAATAACTTTACCTGTTACGGTGAAATCCTTGGCAAAAGAAAAACTTGCACTAAAAACAAGCATTAATAAAAGGATTAGTATTCTTTTCATATTTAAATTTATTTGACGTGTTTAAAATTCCACAATTAGACGTTAAAATGGATTTCAAAGTTTAATCAAATTTCAAACGATTTGTTCGTCTTATTATAAATCAATTTAGTAAATAATATTAATTAAGAACTTAAGAAATGGAAAATTTGGTTAATATACCCCTTTGGGCGGGGATTCCTTTTGTGCTTATGCTTGCTTCGATTGCAGTCTTACCTCTTGCCGCTCACGAATTTTGGGAACATAATAAAAACAAACTAATTATATCTTTGGTACTTGGTATTCCAACAGCTATCTGGTTAATTGCCGGCGGCTTGATACACGAATTGGAACATTCCATTCTATTCGATTATGTGCCATTTGTGATATTGCTTGGTGCACTTTTTGTTATTACCGGAGGAATTTTTGTCGATGGAGATATAGAAGCAACTCCAAGGAATAATGTGATTTTACTGGCGATTGGAGGTGTTCTTGCATCATTCATGGGAACCACCGGTGCTGCAATGCTTTTGATACGTCCATTGCTGAAAATAAATTTTGAACGAGAAAACAAAGTGCACTCAGTTCTGTTTTTTATTGCAATAGTTGCAAATGCAGGCGGACTTCTCACTCCAATTGGCGATCCACCGCTTTTTATGCTTTATTTGCGTGGTGTTCCTTTCGATTGGTTTTTCCATCTTTTACCGGAATGGTTATTCACAAATTTGGTTCTTCTCATAATTTACTATATATACGATACTTTGCAATATCACAAAGAACCGCCAGTGTTAATTGAATTTGACAAAGCAAATATAACTCCTTTGAGTATTAAAGGTAATCTGAATTTTCTCTGGTTAATTGGTGTTGTGCTCTCAGTAGCATTTATTAATAAAAATATGATACCTGAACTTGGTGCAAATAAAATATATGAATTTTCACGTGAAATTGTAATCTTATTAATGGTTACATTTTCTTTGATTTTCACTAAAAAATCTATACATATATCAAATAAATTTACCTGGGAACCAATTAAAGAAGTTGCGTACTTATTCTTGGGAATATTCATCACAATGGTTCCAGTATTGCTTTATCTTGAAGAAAATGCAGCTCAATTAGGAGTGAATCATCCGGTTCAATTTTATTATGCATCCGGTTTCCTGAGTTCATTCCTCGATAATACTCCGACAGCTGTAACATTTTATTCGCTTGGCGTTGGTTTAGTACACAAAATGCCTCAATTATTCGAAGGATTACCGCTAATTGCAGGTGTGCCGGAACATTTGCTGGCAGCAATTTCAACTGCTTCAGTTATTTTTGGTGCAATGACTTATATTGGAAATGGGCCGAATTTCATGGTAAAATCTATTGCTGAAGAACAAAAAATCAATATGCCGCATTTTTTCCAGTATATGTATAAGTTTTCTTTGATTGTTCTGCTCCCGATTTATATTATAATTCAACTTCTTTTCATATAGGTGATTTAATGCAATATCCAATTACACTCGGAGTTTTAGGTGGTGGTCAATTAGCGAAAATGCTTGCTTCCGAAGCATATCGTATGGGTATGAATATATCAATAATTGAAAATGGATATAATTCCCCGGCAGGTGAAATGACCAAATCGGACTTTGGACTCGGCTGGAATAATCGTGAAGAATTGGATAAATTCATTGATTCAGCAGACTTAATTACTTTGGAAAATGAATTTATAGACCCTGATATATTGGAATATATTGAACAATCTAAACCTGTTTTTCCATCAGCAAAAACATTAAGGCAAATTCAAGATAAATTTATTCAGAAAACTGTCTTCAGCTCTGCTGGTGTAGCAGTTCCCGAATTCGAGAAATTAGACACTTTGGAAGATACATTTCTTTTTGGTGAAAAACATGGTTTTCCTTATGTAATCAAATCCCGCAAAATGGGATATGACGGATACGGCAATGCAACAATATATAATAATGATGATGCAAAAGAAGCATGGGATAAATTTAAAGCAACTTCTAACCGCAGCGACCTTTATGCAGAAGAATTTGTAGATTTCACAACAGAACTTGCAGTTATGATTGCACGAAATCAATCCGGTGAAGTGGAAGTATATCCCGTTGTGGAAACGATACAGAGAAATCATATATGCAATGAAGTAATTGCTCCTGCTAGAATTCCTGAAAGTGCCAAAGAACAAGCAATTCAATTTGCTAAAAAATGTGTTGAAACAATTGACGGAATCGGAATTTTCGGTATTGAATTTTTCCTAACAAATGATAATCAGATTTTAGTGAATGAAATTGCCCCTCGTCCGCATAATACAGGTCACTACACAATCGAAGCATGCGAAACATCGCAATATGAAAATGCTATTCGTGCAGTTGCGAACTTACCATTAGGCAGTTCAAAAATGATTCGACCAGGAGCAGCAATGGTAAATCTGCTGGGAACACGCTCCGGTTCTTCAGCTCCAAGTGAAGTAAATGAGCTTTTTGCAATGCGGAATGTGAGTTTGCACCTCTATCATAAAAAGGATTGCAGAGTCGGAAGAAAAATGGGACATATCACTGTATTAGGTGATTCCCCTGATGAAGCATACTCCAGGGCAATGGAAGCATTCGGAAAATTCCAATTCTAAATTATCTTTGTTGATAATTAAGTGGAAAACTGAATAAATATCGTAGAAAAGCAAGTGAATTATATCAGGAAAACTATTAATATTTGTGGAAATCTTAATCCCATTTTTGAATTTCTATAATATTTCCTTCAGGGTCAGCAACATAAGTAAATGTAAGTATGCCGACTCCTTCCACTTCATGACTGACTATTTCTCCAACTTCCCTACCGCCATTTTGCAGGACTTTTTCAACAAGAGAATTAACATCATCAGTCAAGAAAGCAATATGCCGTAAGCCTTTTTTATTAGCTGTCATAAATGGTTCTGGTGTGGTCGAATTATATGTATAAATTTCTAATGTTGGACCATTAATATCAGAACCCGGCAAACGCAAGTGGCATCCATGCAAATGCGCATCAGCAATACCAACACCTTCAGAAATCCATTCACCCGTTATATCCCTTTCGGGGGGAACAAATTTGCAGTCGAAAACATTGATATAAAATTGAGCGATTTTCTTCCAATCCACTGCTATTATATTTGTGTGAACGTATTTAATCATTTTGTTTTAATAATTTAATTGTTAATTTTTCATTGTTTACAAAAATGTGGAAAATACTGAAATTTCAGTTGATAATCCAGTTAAGTCAACGTTGAAAATATGTATTTGTTGTGTATAATTAAATTATATTAGTCGAAAACTATATGGAAAAAAGATGGAAAAGTGAATTTCCAAAGTGGATAATTCACCTTAGTCCAGGGTAATCTTACCTTCAATAATTAACTGAATAGTTTCCGCATATATTTTATGCTCTTCTGCGAGTACTCTTTCCGCAAGTGATTCAGGTGTATCGTCAGGCATAACCGGGATTTTTCTTTGGAGCAGAATTTTTCCATTATCGTAGATCTCATCAACAATATGCACAGTCGGTCCGGATTCAGTTTCGCCTGCAGCTATCACAGCATTATGTACATTCATTCCAAACATACCTTTTCCCCCGAATTTTGGAAGTAAGGCAGGATGAATATTCAAAATCCTGTTACGATAAGCCTTTATAATTTCCAAAGGAATCATTTTCATATATCCAGCCAAAATAATTAAATCAACAGAATATAATTTTAATGTTTTGAGAATTTCATTAATGTAGTCAGATTCATTTTCAAATAATTTTTGGCTGATATGAATTCCGGGAATGCCTTCATTTATCGCTCTCTGGAGCGCCATTGAGTCGGAATTATTCGAGATTATGCACACTACTTCTGCAGCTAAATTGCCGCTTTTTGATGCTTCAATAATTGATTGCATATTGGAACCACCATGTGAAGCAAATACTGCAAGTTTCAATTTATTCATAATTTTGTATTCCGATAATTTATATTTGTCAATTTTACTAAAAGCTAAATTAATATTTTTTACAATATATTTTACTCAAAAAAGATAATTAATCAATGGAAAAAAACATAAACTTATTGAATATAAACAAGGAATTAGTTCTTGCTTCTGCTTCTCCAAGAAGACAAAAGCTGCTTAAACTTTTTGGAGTGGACTTCAAAATTTCACCTGCAGAAATTGATGAGGATAATTTTTCATCAACTTTACCAAACGAAATTGTAATGGAATTATCTTCAAAAAAAGCATTAGCAGTTGCCGAAAAATTTGATGATGCAATTATTATAGGTTCAGACACGATAGTATGGCTGGATGGAAAATTGCTTTCCAAACCTGCTGATGAAGCAGATGCTTTCCGAATCTTATCTGAATTAAGCGGACGCACACATAAAGTATTCACCGGAATTACAGTATTGGATTCAAAAAGTGCGAAGATCTTAAATGATTTTACAGAGACTGAAGTAACTTTTCGTGAAATATCGGATGAAGAAAAGCTCGCATATATTGCAACAGGTTCACCAATGGATAAAGCCGGAGCATACGGTATTCAGGATGATTTCGGAGCAGTTTTTGTAAAAAAAATAACCGGCTGTTACTATAATATAGTTGGACTGCCGGTTTCTCAGCTTTATGATTTATTAAAAGAAATTATAAGTTAATTTATTTGCTTTCCTTTTCCTTTTCGAGCAAATCTTTAATTTGTTTATATATTTCTACTTCGCCACCTTCAGCATAACCGCTATGTTCCCAAACGATTTCGCCCTTTGAGTTTACCAGAAATGTATGCGGCGGATTGGTCACATTCATTGCTCTTTTCAATTCCGAATTTTCATCAAGGTAAAATTCAAAAGTCCACTTACGACCTTTCACGAAAGGTGCAACTTTTTTGGAAGTTCTTGTATCATCAATAGAGATAGCGATGAGTTTCACACCGGTTTCTTCTTGCCATTTCGGATATACTTTATCCAAATTGGTTAATTCTCTAACACAAGGCACACACCAAGTTGCCCAAAAGTCTATCAGTATAGGTTTCCCATCGTTATTGAATTCATTTGCATTGATCTTTTTCCCTAATAAATCAGTGACTGTAACTTTAGGGAGTTCTTTTGCGTTTATTGTATATGTATTTTGGATATTTATTACTAATAGTAATATAATAACAGAAATTGATATGTTTAAGAATTTTTTCATAAATTTACATTTTTAAAAAAACAAAATTAATAAAATCGGAGTTAATGATGAAAAAAATATACATCATATTAAGTTCATTACTTGTAATTTTCCTTTTTTCCGGGACGATTCAAGCACAAAATTTATATATTTCAGGTGAAAATGAACTATCTTCTTCAAAAGATATTAATGAAGATTGGGAAATTATATTGTATTCTTCAATTGGGAACCAATCAAGCAGTGATATTACTTCAAAAGTTAAAATTCACGTTGAAGAAATGACGACCGGTCATAATTATGCTATATGCTGGGGTATTAATTGCTTGCCTTCAACATCGGATTTTGATTGGGATAAAAGTGACGAATTTGTTATTAATGCAAATTCTATAACTTCAATGGGTACTTTTTCTGCACATTATTATTGTACCGATTATGTCAGCGACCCTATTCCCGGAAAAGGTGTTCTTGTTTTTACTTTTTATAATGTAAATAATCCCGATGATAATTGTACTTTAAAAGGTACTTTCATCTTCACTGATGGAGGTTCTGTTTCCGAAACTTACTCAATTCCTTCTGTAAATGTGAATTATACAAATGATAATATTCTTTCTGTTTCAGCAGAAAATTCAGATAATTATCAATTAAGTATTTTTGATCTAAATGGTGTTCAAGTTGCAAATGCTAATTTCAGCACTTCTTATTCAGGGAATTTCAATAATTTACAAAAAGGTGTATATTTCTATACAATCTTGGATTCCCAAGGCAAATTTGCTGCAAAAGGTAAAATCCTTACTGAAAAATAAGTTTTTTACTGATAACAAATATCTAAAAATTACCGGTTAAGTCAAATTAATCGGTATTTTTTTTCTTAATTTAGCATATATAATAGGTGCAATATTATGAAGAAAGTAATTTCATTAATTTTGATTTCAATCAGTTTCTTCTTTCTTTCCTGCGATTCAATCTTCGCACCCGAAGAACCTAATGAACTTAATGGCGATACAAATACTAAAATTGGCGAAGTTGGCAATACTTTTACTCTTGGGATTAATGTTGATGGTAAATATATTCCGACAAATGAAAATTGCTATGTGAAAGATAATGATAAAGGAATTTGCACAATTCATCTTGAAATAAATATTAATGAAATCTCAGCCAATAATAAGAATATTATACCTTTAATCGAAGAGATGATTAAATTCAATCCCAAAATTACAATGGATGACTCCGGCAATGTAGCGGCTGATTTCAAAGTAAAAATCACTTCCGAAGGTCTTCAGGATTTCTTTTTTAGTGAAAAAGGTAATGCCTTCACTTTAGTGAAATATAATTGCGAAAAAGGTGATGAGTACATTATAGAGCAATCTGGCGGTAATAAAATTACTCGTAGAGTAACAGAAGTGTCAGAGGAAGATACTTTCCAGTATGGATTTTGGTTAATTAAAATATTCAGAATTGAACAAGATTTAGGTATTCCGGGAGTAAGCAAGATATTATATGATGCAAATAATAAATTCGGACTAGTTCATGTGAAATTTATTTTCGATGATGACTCATACTTCGAAAGTTTCATTTTTCCGGAAAAATACTAATTGGAAGAATATTTATATATAATATGATTGATTTTATTATGAACTTTTTTCTGTATTTTTTTTACTTTTATTACTCTATCTTCATAAACTTTATAGGTTTTGACTGATTATTAAATTTCAGGAAATAAATTCCTGCTGGTAAAAATGAGACGTCAATATTTTGTAGAGAAGATTCATGCATTATCTCTACGGATAAAACTCTATTTCCAAAAATATCGAATATCTCGAATTTCACAGAGCCTTCAGGAATTTGAGAAAGCGAAAATGTCGAAAAAACAGGATTTGGGTAAAATTGTAAATCGGAATTATAATTGGAAATTATATCTTTCACACCAACCACACCACCTTTTCGATACACAGCTAATCCTCCTCCGTATGTTCCTATCCATTTATTTCCATAATTATCAATTGCTAATGAATATACATTATCATTAGGCAATGGTGAATTCAATGTATCTATCCCGGTCCAATTAATTAAATCACTTGAATATGCTAATCCACCCATTGGTACCTCAAGAGATAACCAAATATTATTATTAATATCAAAATCAATATCCATAATATCTCTTGTATAAAATGAATTATCCTTATATACTGTCCAAGTTGTGTCTCTATCAAAAGTGAATAATTTTGTAAGTCCTAAATATACAAATCCGTTTTTATCTATTTTCAGGGAATTCAAAAATTTATTCTTTGGTAATAGAGAATTTGAAGAATTGTATAATTGCCAGGAATCTTGTCCATAAACTTTAATTAATTCTGACGTTGTGGTTATCCATGTATTACCATCAATGTCAAAATCAATACCTGTAATATATTGACTTTTCATTGGACAATATGTGGAGTCATAGGTTACCCAATTTGAATAATCATCGAATTTACTTACACCTCCAAATTTTGTGCCTATATAGATATTATCATTTTTGTCTATCGAGATAATAGAAGTTTGATTATCACATAATTGAGAATTACTAGTATTGTAATAAGTCCAATTTTGGTCATCTAACTTTGCCAAACCTTTTGTATAAAATCCAATCCATTTATTGTTTTTACTGTCTATTGCGATTGTTTTTACAGAACTTGATGGTAAACCTGCATTTTCTTTTGTATAAATAGTCCATGTTGTACCACCATCAAATTTTGCAAGTCCGTCTCCAGTTGCGATCCATTTATTTCCTGTACTATCAATTTCTACATCCCAAATGAAATTGCTTGGTAATGGAGAATTCTCAGTATTATATAATATCCATTCAGGATTCTCAGCTTTTGAATTAACAATGGACGCAAACAAAAATAATATTACCCACGAAGTAAATCGTGGGTTTTTAATTTTATTTTTCACACTTATCATTTTAACTTCTTCAATTAATAAATATAAGGGCATTTTCACATTTATGCCCAGTATTGAGGTATCGCCAAACACCCTTCTAAGAAACATAAAGGAAAATACCCCGATTCATCGGAGCATTGCCTCACTTCGTTTCTTAGTTCTGAAAATTGGCGATTTTCACAGACAAACGATAGTAAGCTATGCTTACAAATATTTCAATTTTCATGGAATTGCTCTCAATTCCACTTGCAAAGTACAAAATACTTTCAAATAAATATCAATTACTTGAAATTTTTTATTAATTAATCAACTTTTTTTAAGTATTACTTTTCGCAAAATTGAATATAAAGAAGTAAATACAATTATGAAGTGTGTTTTAAAATGTTACAAATAAAACGTTTTCATTATTGTAATAAAAAATTTATTATACCTTACATCATCCCAAGGATAAGTTTTGCCTCATCTGAGAGCAAACTTGGGTCCCATGGCGGATCGAAAGTAAGGATTACTTTTGCATCTTTCACTTCGGGAACTTGTTTGATGGACGTTTCCACATCAGCGGGTAAACCTCCCGCAACAGGACACGTCGGGGCAGTAAGTGTCATCAGTACAACTGCTTCGCTGTCTTCGGTTATCTTAATATCATAAATCAAGCCTAAATCATATACGTTCACCGGGATTTCCGGATCGTAAACCAATTTAATAGCTTCGATAATCTTTTGTTCTAATTCTACTGCACTGATTTTTTCAATTGTAGTTTCTGCCATATTAAACCTTGTTTAGAGCATCTACGAGTGTATGCCAGGCAAGTGTCGCACATTTCACTCTGGTAGGATATTCTTTTACCCCGCAAAATACTTCCAGATTAATTTCGGTTGGTTCATGATCCTCGCAACCGTGAGTAACAATTTGATGAAACTCATCGTAAAGTGCTTTCACTTCTTCGAAGTTTTTTCCTTTAATCAAAGCAGACATAATCGAAGCTGATGCCTTGGAAATTGCGCATCCGTTTGCTTCAAATTTGACATCTTTGATTGTTTTTCCTTCAACATTCAGGAATAAATCAATATGGTCTCCGCAAAGTGGATTGAATCCTTCCGAATGATTGGAACAATTATCTATATGACCCCAGTTACGGGGATTTTTATTATGGTCTAAGATTACTTCCTGGTATAAATCGCTTAATTCGCTCATACGTTAAATGTTTGTATAACTGTTTTCAAACCTTTAATTAAAACGTTTATATCCTCTTCGGTATTGTAAAAAGCGAGTGATGCTCTTGCTGTTGCAGGGATGCCGAAACATTTCATCACAGGTTGTGTGCAGTGCTGTCCTGTACGGATTGCAATTCCTTGTTTGTCCAAAATTGTTCCGATATCATGAGGGTGAATATCTTCCAAAATGAAGGAAATTATGCTTGCTTTTTTCTCTGCTGTTCCAATGATTTTCACTTCTGGGATTTCCATTATTTTTTCTGTTGCGTAATTCAACAAATGATTTTCATATTCCAAAATTCTGTCAATTCCTAATGATTGGAAATAAATCACTGCTGCTGCGAGTCCGATTGCACCTTCAATGTTTTGCGTGCCTGCTTCGAATCTTTCCGGCAAATCTGCAAATATAGTCTTTTCTAATGTAACGGACTTAATCATATCGCCGCCTGTTTTGAAAGGTACCATTTTGTCCAGCAGATCAAACTTGCCGTATAAAACTCCAATCCCGGTTGGTCCGTAAAGTTTATGTCCTGAAAAAGCAAGAAAATCACAATCCAGGTCCTGCACGTCTATTTGCGTATGTTGAATTGACTGCGAAGCATCGAGACACGTTACAACTCCAACCTTTTTTGCTTTTGCAAAGATTTCCTTTACGGGATTTATTGTTCCAAGTGAATTGGATATATGCACCAAAGAGACAATTTTCGTTCTTGGAGAAAGCAATTTTGCGTATTCTTCCCAAACCAATTCGCCTCGTTCATTTATCGGTATATATTTCAATATAAGATTCTTTTCCTTTGCTAATTGCTGCCATGGAACAATGTTAGCATGATGCTCCATTTCTGTTATAATTATCTCATCTCCTTCCTGCAAATTGAATCTTGCATATGAATATGCTATTAGATTAAGCGATTCAGTTGCACCACTGGTGAATATAATTTCCTCAAAACGGTTTGCATTTATGAATTTACGGATTATTTCACGTGCATTTTCGTATCTCTCTGTGCTGAGCTGCGAATAGTGATAAACGCTGCGATGAATATTTGAATAGTAATTTGTGTATAAATCGGTAATCGCATCAATCACAACCTTAGGTTTTTGAGTGGATGCAGCACTATCCAAATAAATGAAGGGCTTTCCGTTCATTTTTGTTTGCAGAATCGGGAAATCATTTCTGATTTGTGCAATTTCTTGTGGATTATTTATAAGAGAATTCATTTTTTCATTTTATTAAATTTGAATAATTTAAAAACGGATTAAAAGATTATCTATTTATTATTTAAACTATTCCTTTATATTTGTTAAATTTGAAATTAATGAAAACAGAAAACAAAGATTTATGGATTATTCAGTAAATACCACAATTAAAAATTCCATTCTGGAAATTGAATTTTACAATCGCAGGGCAAATTCACTCAATTCTGATATGCTCAAACAATTAACAGAGATATTTGATGATGCAGGCAAAAATGATGAAATTCTCGCAATCATTTTCCGTAGTAAAGGCGAAAAGGTCTTTTCTGCTGGAGCTAGTTTCGACGAAATGATGGCTATTGAAGATTTTCAGATTGCAAAGCAGTTTTTCCTTGGATTTGCAAAATTAATTTGGTCGATGGTGAATTGTCCGAAATTCGTTATCACTCTCATTCAGGGTAAAGCAATTGGGGGTTCGGTTGGACTTACTGCAGCTTCCGATTACGTCATTGCCACCGAAAATGCTGAATTCCGACTTAGTGAATATAGCGTTGGGATTGGTCCTTTCGTTATTGCTCCTGCAATCGAAAAGAAAATTGGCTTGTCGCCTCTTATGGAAATGACTATCGATACTGAATATCGCTCTGTGGAATGGGCATTGAGAAAAGGTCTTGTGTATAAAGTATTTCCTGATATTGAGCAAGTGAATGAATTCACTTATAAACTTGCAGCGGATATTGCCAAACATAATCCAAAAGCAGTGGAAGAACTTAAAACAATTTTCTGGGAAAAAGAAAGGACTGATTTCAGCCATTATGAAGAAAGAGCAGAAAAAAGCGCCCGCTTGCTCCTCACTGACTTCACAAAGGCATTCCTAAGAGATTTCAAAGGTGGATAAATTGAATATCTATTGCTTTGGTAATTTCTTTTTCTTTAATTTGATTTTTTAAAGAGGTTATTTCTTGGAAACTAAATTTACTATTCAATCATTTTCTACCAAAAAGTTTAATCTTATCTTTTTTATTGCTTTTATCATTATTGTTGCCTTAACCATTTTTATTACATTAGAAGTTGCGGAATATTTGGTGGCTGCAATTTTTATTTTGCTTATTCCGATAATTTTATTATCCCGAAAACTTGCAATTAAAAATCTCGAACTTACTGTTGGAACCGGTTTCCTCAAAATTAACGACAAAACAATTGATTTAAAGTCAGTGAAAGGCTATCATTTTTATGAAAAAGTTGCATTGATTATTTCCTTCGATATCCTTTATAATGAGAAGAATACTCTAACTATTCCGTGCTTGAATACCAAAGCAAATTCTGCAAAATTTCACGAATTTATGAAAACATTCATAAATGAATGCAATAGAGTAAATCCTGATGCAGTGCCGATGAATTATCAGGAAGTGCACGTTAAAGAAATTTATATTTTGCGGCCAATTATAATTCTAGGTTTAGTGTTGATTGGTATTCTGGATTTATACATGATTTATGGTTTATTTTTCGGTGGAGTCTTCCTCTGGGGAATTCTTTTGATGAATATATTAATCTTGTCTTTCATCCCATATTTAAAGAAAAAGAAGAAAAATCCTCAAGAATAAACAAATGGACCTCATTGGTCGCTTAAGTGCTTAATTTTGCAGAAAGCACATGAGATTGGTTATTAGAAAATAATCAATTAATATTTCTTGCTTTTTTGTAATTTGCAATTGTTAAAGTAGCAATCTATGGAAAATAAAAGTTTGAACAAAAATTTGCATTCCGCAAAGAACGCTAAAAAAGATGAATTCTATACGCAACTCCCCGATATAGAACGTGAACTGAGGCACTATAAAGACCATTTTAAGGGTAAAACCGTTTTCTGCAACTGCGATGACCCCCGAGTGAGTAACTTCTTTAATTATTTCGCTTTGAACTTCGAGCCGCTCGGTCTGAAGAAACTCATCACCACCTGCTACAAAAGCCAAAATGCCGACCTTTTCAGTACGAACGATTCCGAAAGTGCTGTTTATCTGGAATATTACGGCGATAAAAACGACAATAAAGTGCCCGACCCCGAGGAAATCGGAATTAAAAAGCTAAGCGGGGACGGCGACTTCCGCAGTAAAGAAAGCATAAAACTGCTCAAGCAAGCCGACATCGTGGTAACAAATCCCCCATTTTCCCTATTCCGTGAGTATGTCGCTCAATTAATGGAATACGATAAAAAGTTTGTAATAATAGGACACCAAAATTCTATTACATATAAAGAAATTTTCAAGTTGATTAAAGAAAATAAGATATGGTTGGGATATGGCTTTAAACGGAATTGTGCACATTTCATTAACAGTCATTATGTTGATTATGCTTCAGACGCAGACCATAAAGAAGGAATGATTAGAGTTTCCGGAATAGTATGGTTTACAAATCTTGATATTCAAAAAAGACACGAAGACCTGATTTTATTCAAAAAATACACACCTGAAGAATACCCAAAATATGATAATTACGATGCTATAAACGTAGATAAAACAAAGGAAATCCCAATGGATTATGATGGAGCAATGGGCGTTCCAATCACCTTCCTCGATAAATACAATCCCGAGCAGTTTGAGATTTTGGGACAAATGGTAACAACTACAATTGATGATTTTAATTTTGGATATCCATACGTAAATGGGAAAAAAATTTACGCACGAATATTAATAAGGAATAAGCGGATATGAGAGAGATGAGAATATGTGGAAAAAAAATCTTTTCCTAAGTCGTAATATTTATTTATTTTTGTTATGAAGATTTAACAATAATTGTTAAATCATATATTTTAAAACAAAATAGGGGTGGAGAGAATGATGCTGCCAGTTCATGTTGAAGAACAAAAAAATAATTCTAAAGCAAAATCAAAAAAAAGTAAGGACAGTAATTGGGAATTACATTTTCTTATTGAACAATTTCAAAAGGAGAGCGACCGAGCAGCAGTTATATTAATAACTTCAATTTTAGATGAACTATTATTGAAATTATTAAAATGTTTTCTTGTTCCAATTTCTTCTTCAGAAGATAATCTTTTTGATAATGCAAATAGTCCACTTTCTAATTTTAGTTCTAAAATTGATATTTCATTTAGATTAGGACTTATAAGTAATAAATTTTCCAGAGATTTACATTTAATCCGCAAAATTCGTAATTCATTTGCTCATGATATATTTAACTGCAATTTCGAAAATGGAGCAGTTAAATCTAGAATTGATGAATTGGAAAAATCTATTATTCACTCACAGAAAATTGATAATATACCGAGGCAAGACGATTTACTTAAAGGCTCAAGGGGTATGTTCTTATATTTAGCTGGGTTTATGATATGGCAAATAAAAAAGAATATTAATAATATTAATGAACTTAGCAGTTGTTTACCAGAGTCCCTATATATCGGGGAATAGAATAAAATATGAAGATTAAATCGCTTAAAATTAGTAATTGGAGATCAATAAACTATATTGAATTAGATTTGCAAAATCTTATGATATTTATTGGTCAGAATAATCATGGTAAGTCAAATGTCTTATCATCTTTGCTTTTCTTTTTTGGTGAATTAAATTGTAATGATTTAGATTACAAAGACGGTACTGATGAGTTATATGTTGAAATTGAATTTGAAAATTTAGATGATATTGACAAATCAACTTTTAAAAAGTATTTGACAGCGGATAATCATATAAAAGTCAGAAAATCAGCTACTAAAGGTAATAAAGTAGAATATCATGGATATTTAGAAATTGCAACTGAAGAATGGCTTAAAGATGGAGCAGAAAAACAATTTACTGATTTAAAAAGTGCCAAGGAATTACCATTAGGACATTATTTACCTGATTCTGGCAAATTAACACAAAAAGCGTATAAGGAAGCAAGGGATAAGTATATTGAAGAAAATAGAAATGAGATAAATTTTCAATATCAACTTGAAAACGATCCATTTTTAGGATTAACAAATGTTGCATCAGGCATTTTTGGAGATGTGTTTTATATCCCTTCTGTTAAGGATGCTAATTCTGAATTAAAATTGGGTACAAATAGTAGTTCTATTTTCAATAAACTTTATTCAAGAGTAATAAATCAGATATCGGAATCCAATCCTGATTATAAAGAAGCTAAAGATAAAATGTCCGCTCTAATGAAAATCTTAAATAAAGAAACAGTTGAAGGAACGAAAAATGAACAAAGGCCAGAAGAACTTAATGTTCTTGAATCAAGTATTGCTGATGAATTGAAAAGTTGGCAAACAACAATTGATATTGAAATAACTCCACCAAATATTGACGATATATTTAAAGTAGGGGCTTCTGTTTGGATTAATGATGGAATTAAAACAGATATAACAAGAAAAGGTCATGGACTTCAAAGGGCAGTAATCTTTGCTTTAGTTAAATCATGGGCAAAATTGTTAATGAATGAAAAACAAAAACAAGAAGAAACATCTGAAAATACTGAAGCTGAAGATAACACAAAAAAGAGCAAGAGAAAATCTTCCAGTTCTGTTTATTTCATTATTGAAGAACCAGAACTTTATTTGCATCCTCAGGCTCAACGAGAATTGTTTTCTACACTTGTTGATTTATCTAAAACGGATAATCAAGTTTTGCTCTGTACTCATTCAAGTTCTTTTATTAATTTAGAAAATTACAAATCAATTTGCATAATCAAAAAAGATAATCAAGAGGAAGGAACAAAAGTCTTTCAATATCTTGATGAATTATTTATTGATCCTGAGATAATCAAACAATTTAATCTTTCTTATTGGGTAAACCCTGATAGAAGCGAATTATTTTTTGCAACAAAAGTAATTCTTGTAGAAGGGCAAACTGAAAAGATAATACTACCTTTTTTAGCAAAAAAATTATTAATTCATAAGTTTGATTATTCAATTATAGACTGTGAAAGTAAGGATAAAATGATTCCTTATATTGAATTGCTAAATAAATTCAAAATAAAATATATTACTGTTTATGATTTAGATCATCAAACTGGAAAATCGCTTGATGCTATTAATTGTGCTGATAAATCCAGCACCTTAATCAATAGTAAAATTGATTCATCATTGGGTCAATACATTATTTTTGAAAATGATATAGAAGAAGAAATAGGTATAACTGAAAAAGATAATAAAAATAAACCGTACAAAGCATTAACAACTGTAAATGATGATGCTTTTAATATTAGTGATTCGCTTAAGGAAAAAATAAAAAAAATATTTGAATAAAAACACAATAAAAATATAGTTCTTTGATTTTTGTATCCCGCCGCCTCTCCTCCCCCTCTAACAAGAGGGAGCTGGGGGCGTGTCAGGAGGCAGGAGGGAGGAGGGAGTTGGGGTGTTCCTGTGTTACCATAGTATAATCACTACGTGATAAAAAATACAAGAACCGTAGAAAAGAAATCACATAGTGATTTCATTAAGGTAACCAAACAAAGAATGAACAGATAGATATCACGTAGTGATTTGATTTTTGTATCCCGCCGCCTCTCCTCCCCCTCTAACAAGAGGGGGCTGGGGGGTGTGTCAGGAGACAGGAGGGAGGAGAGAAGAGGGAGGAGGGAGTTGAGGTGTTCCTGTGTTACCAAAGTAATATCACTATGTGATAAAAAATGCAAGAACCGTAGAAAAAATATCACGTAGTGATTGTACTTAGGTAACCAGTCTAAGGAAGGATAAAAAATATCACGTAGTGATTGTATTAAGGTAACCAAACAAAGCAAGAACAGATAGATATCACGTAGTGATTGTACTTAGGTAACCAGTCTAAGGAAGGATAAAAAATATCACGTAGTGATTGTATTAAGGTAACCAATCAAAGCAAGAACAGATAGATATCACGTAGTGATTAAATTAAGGTAACCAAACAGAAGCAAGAACAGATAGATATCACGTAGTGATTGTATTATAAAAAAGGAAGAACTTATGGCAAACACTTATACACAAATTTTCATACAAGTCGTCTTTGTTGTGAAAGCCAGACAAAACCTAATTCCTCAAGAAAAAAAGGAAGAGCTTTTCAAGTATATTGCCGGCATAATAAAAGAAAAGGGTCATAAATTATATATAGTAAACGGGATGTCTGACCATGTGCATATTCTTCTGGGTTATAATCCGGTAGAAGCACTTTCTGATTTGGTAAAAGAAGTAAAACGGTGTTCTTCAATTTATATAAACAACAATAAATGGGTGAAAGGGAAATTCGAATGGCAACCTGGTTACGGTGGTTTTTCCTATTCAAAATCCCAAACTAATGCTGTTTATAAATATATAGAAAATCAGGAAAAGCATCATAAAAAGAAAACTTTCCGTGAAGAGTATGTAGAATTTCTCAAGAAGTACGAAGTAGATTATGACGAGAGATATATCTTTGAGGAAGTACTTAATACCTTAGTTTAAAACATAGTGTAATCACTACGTGATAACTGAGGAGGGTTGTATAGTTGCGGTTACCAAAGTATAATCACTACGTGATTATTGGGTGATGTGGTTTAGATTCTGTTACTATGTTACTAAAATATTATCACTACGTGATAAACTGTGCAATTAAGAAAATCCAAGATAAAAAGGATTCCACTAAATGAAAATAGCACTTAAAGAAATTTCAATTTGCAAAAATGGGGCTGTAGCTCAAATGGAAGAGCATTTCGTTCGCAACGAAAAGCTTGAGGGTTCGAGTCCCTTCAGCTCCACTACTAACAAGAGGGGGCTGGGGGGGGGTGTCAGGAGGCAGGAGGGAGGAAAGAAGAGGGAGGAATAAAAAGGAACACACCCCTAAATCCCCTCTTAATAGAGGGGACTTTGAATAAAATTACCCTGAATTCGGGGTAATTAAAATGATTTAAAGGTAACTTATGGCAAAAATAAATGTAAAACAAACAAGCATTTCAATTCTTCAACTTAATGAAGTTGATTATGTTTCATTAACAGATATTGCCAGATACAAAAGTGATGAACCAACAGCGGTTATAGCTAATTGGTTGCGAAATAGAAATACTCTTGAATATCTGGGTATTTGGGAAACTTTATATAATCCGGCTTTTAAACTCCTCGAATTCGAGGGGTTTAAAAATTAAATAATATAATTATGAAAAGAGAATTAATAACAGAATTATTTGAAAAGTTTGAAGATGCCTGCTATCTATATCAAGGAATTGAGTGCTGGAGTGCTAGGGAACTTCAAAGTATTTTGGGTTATGCTCAATGGCGAAATTTTGAAAACGCAATAGAAAAAGCCAAAACAGCTTGCCAAAATGCAGGTGAATTTATTCAAAACCATTTTGCTGATATCAGCAAAATGGTAGATATAGGGAGTGGTGCTCAGAAACCTATAGATGATATAGCATTAACACGATATGCCTGCTATTTGATTGCACAAAATGGCGATTATACAAAATCACAAATTGCTTTTGCTCAGACGTATTTTGCGGTTCAAACAAGAAAGCAGGAAATTATTGAAAAAAGATTGCTGGACGTGGCGAGAGTTAATGCCCGAGAAAAACTAACACAATCTGAAAAGAAATTATCAGGAATTATATTTGAAAGAGGTGTGGATAATCGAAGTTTTGCAAATATTCGCTCAAAAGGCGACCAAGCTTTGTTCGGTGGTAGAACAACTAATGATATGAAACGAATTTTGAATGTTCCGAATAATCGACCTCTTGCAGATTTTTTACCTACCCTTACAATCAAGGCAAAAGATTTTGCAACTGAATTGACAAGTCATAATGTTGTAGAAAAGAATTTAAGTGGTGATGCCCAAATTACCGATGAACACGTAGAGAATAATCTCGCAGTTAGGAAAATGCTACGAGAACGAGGAGTCAAGCCGGAACAACTCCCACCTGCCGAAGATGTGAAAAAAGTAGAAAGAAGATTGGAAAGCGATGAGAAAAAGATATTGAAAGGAAATAAGAAAATCCAAGAAAAAAAGGATTCTAAAAAATGAAAATTGAACTGAAAGAAATTACTGTTAGAGAGCTGGCGAACGGTTACAAAGACAATGCAGAAGAAGGCGTTATCGGCTATGGCGGCAAATTGGATATACGCCCGCCTTACCAAAGAGAATTTATCTACAAAGATAAGCAAAGAGATGCCGTAATAACTACAATCCGCAAGAACTTTCCGCTGAACGTGATGTATTGGGCAGTTCGTGAGGACGGCAATTACGAAATTATAGACGGTCAGCAGAGGACAATTTCCGTCTGCCAATACTTAATCGGCGACTTTTCCTATTATAATTTATATTTTCATAATCTGCAGGACGACGAGCAAGAGCAAATCCTGAACTATAAACTGATGATTTACCTTTGCAGCGGCACCGACAGCGAAAGATTGGAATGGTTCCGAACGATTAATATTGCAGGCGAAAAACTGACCGACCAGGAATTGCGGAATGCAGTTTATTCCGGCTCTTGGGTAACTGACGCAAAAAGATATTTCAGCAAAAACGGTTGTGCCGCATACAGCATTGGGCATAATTACTTGACCGGCTCTCCAATTCGCCAGGAATATCTGGAAACAGCAATTGATTGGATTACGGACGGTAAAATCGAAGTATATATGTCCAAACATCAGCATGACCCAAATGCGACTGCACTTTGGATGTACTTCCAATCGGTAATTACCTGGGTACAGGCAACATTCCCTGTTTATCGTAAAGAAATGAAAGGAATCGACTGGGGCAGATTATATAATAAATATAAAGATAAAATTTACGATACGAAGCAATTAGAAAGCGAAATACTGAAATTAATTGATGATGACGATGTGCAGAGCATAAAAGGGATTTATTTATATATATTGACAGGAGAAGAAAAACACTTAAACCTACGCCAATTCGATGAAAAAACCAAAAGAAAAGTTTACGAACAGCAAGAAGGAATTTGCACGCAGTGCAAAAAGCATTTTGAGATAACCGAGATGGAAGCCGACCATATTTTACCGTGGCATAGAGGCGGCAAAACAATAATCGAAAATTGCCAAATGCTCTGCAAACTCGACAATAGAACTAAATCCGGGAAATAAAGATTTACAAAGCATTTCTCTAATGAAGATAGGTCAATCTCCGAGGACCTTATTCCTTGTTGAAAATATGATAATCGAAAAACCGGAAATACATAAATTGATAAGCCTTACACTACAAATCACCACTTATACGGTCATTAAGGAGAGTCACTTAATTTCACTATGATAATGAAAGAACATAATAAGATGATGTATTATTTCCGGAAGTGGGCGACTATTACTGAAGAGGATGAAGCTCGTATCAGATCTGCTTTCGAGCCGATATCGATAAAGAAGAAAAAAGACCTTTTGGTAAAAGACCAGGTTTGCGAATATAACTATTTCATCGTGAAAGGATGTATGCGTACATTTTTTATAGATAAAAAGGGTAATGAACAAATTTTCCAGATAAGGATGGATAATAATTGGATAGCCGACCTGGAAAGTTTTTTCTCGCAAAAACCTTCTAAATATAATATTGAAGCGCTAGAAAATTCCAGCTTACTTAGGATTTCTTACAAAAATTTCGAACATCTGCTGGCTGATATTCCTGCACTCGAAAAGTATTTCCGTGTTCTGTTTCAGAAAGCTTATGTCAATACTTTGAACCGTCTTACTGCCACAATGTGGGAATCAGCAATGGACAGGTACAATGAAATGCTCAAAGAAAATCCGGAAATTTTTCAGCGTGTACCACTCATTTATATTGCATCCTTTTTGGGAATAACACCCGAAAGCCTTAGCAGGATTAGAAAACAGATTTAACTTGAAAACTCTCCTGGTGAATTTCTTAACATACATCAATTTAATTTCTTATCATAGGTCAAGTGCAAATAGGTATCTGATGCCTTATTTTTGTACTTGTAAATTTATTCAAAAAACAAATTAAAAGGTAAACGATATGAAAACATTAAAAATATTAATAGTTCTTTTCTTAGTAGGAACTTTCACAGCATTTGCACAAAACAGTGATGTTGACTTAAACAAATCCACAGTGAAATGGACCGGAAATAAAATCGGCGGTTCTCACAATGGTGATATAAAGGTAAAAAGCGGTTCATTTGTATTGGATGCAGGTAATATAGTTAGCGGCAACGTAGTAATTGATATGAATACAATTACAAATGCTGACCTTACTGATGAAACATATAATCAAAAGCTTGTTGGTCATTTGAAATCCGATGACTTCTTTGGTGTAGAGAAATTCCCAACTGCAAGTTTTAAAGTAACTAAAGCAAGTAAATTTAAAAACGGCAAAGCGAAATTAACAGGAACTTTAACTATTAAAGGCAAGTCCGATAAAATTACTTTTGAAATAACCAAAAAAGGCGACACATACTCAACTCAATTAAAGGTTGACCGTTCAAAATTTGACGTAAGATATGGTTCTAAGTCATTTTTTAACAACTTAGCCGACAAAGCTATTGATGACATCTTTATTCTCGATATTCAGCTCGTTTTTAACGAACAAACTAAAACTGATAATAATTCTTAGTCAAATTTTTCGGTTGATAAGTTAAATACTTTGAAAAAGTAAAACGATTAAAAATGAACAGGAAGACTTTTATAACATCACTTTTGACAATAACTGCCGGAATAACATTCGGCACAAAACTAAATGCGGTAAAAATCATTAAAGAATCAATGAAGAATACACCAAAAATGCCTGTACTTTTCTTAGGTCACGGAAGTCCAATGAATGCCATTGAGGAAAATGAATTTGTGCAAGGCTTTAGAAATATTTCTTCGGAAATAGAATCGCCAAAGGCAATCATAGTTGTTTCTGCTCACTGGGAAACTAAAGGAACGCAGGTAACAGCAATGGAAAGTCCGAGGACAATTCATGATTTTGTCGGATTTCCCAAAGAACTTTTTGAAGTTCAATATCCTGCTCCGGGCATGCCGCAATTAGCAAAAGATGTTAAAAATATTGCCGCAAGTACCAATGTAACATTAGATGAAAAGTGGGGTTTAGATCATGGTGCCTGGACTGTTATCAGGCACATGTACCCCAAGGCGGACATTCCTGTTATACAGTTGAGTCTGGATTATAACAAAAAGCCCGAGCAACATTACGAGTTAGCTAAAGAACTTTATGAATTACGAAATAAAGGTATACTAATAGTTGGAAGCGGCAATATGGTACATAATCTTGGTATGGTTCACTGGCCAAAGCTTAACGAAAACTTTGGTTATGAATGGGCAAATGAAGCTAACGAAAAGATGAAACACTTCATATTGGATGGTAATCATCAGGCTTTAATTAACTATTCACAACAAGGTAAGTCTTTTGACTTGTCCATACCAACACCCGAACATTATTTACCTTTACTTTATGCACTTGCATTACAGGATAGTAAGGATGAAATTAAAATCTTCAATGATGAACCTGTTGCCGGATCATTAACAATGACTTCTGTAAAAATCGGGAAATAATTGAAGAGATATATAACGATTATTCCGAGACACAGCTTGCTGTGTCTTTTTTTTTGCAATAAAGTGAATGTGAAAGTGAATGTGAATGTGAAAGATGACGAAACACCTATTATCTCCTGCTGTCCCTGAATCTATGTATTGTTCCTCCTTTTTATTACAAGGGGCTAGGGGGTTTCTGAATTCGACCTCTCCCTAAATCCCTCTCCTCAAGGAGAGGGACTTTGATTTGGCTGTCATTCTGAGCGTTAGCGAAGAAATCGGGGCTGTTCAATCTTTGTAAATAAATTCGACCACCCCGTCCCGATTGCATCGGGACACCCCTCCGGAGGAGGGGAATTATTCGTTCTCTCTCTTTGAGGTGGCTTGGGGGTATTCTGCTGGGATTACTTCCCACGGGTTTTCACCCGTGGCTACTGTTATTGTACCACTCGTGGTTCTCTGCTGTTTCCCCCTCTATTAAGAGGGGGCCAGGGGGGGGTGTCATTCAAAATTTAAAATTTTTTTGCCCCAATTTGTTACATTTTTTCTTTTCATGTGTTATTCTTGTTAGGTGAAGTTGCAAATTGCAATTTTTTGTTTAAATTTGCTTATTCTGAATGGTCCAAATTATGAAAACATTATATTTCACAATATTTTTCTGGCTGGTTGTACTGCTCACCTCCGGCAGTACACAAAACGCACAAGCACAATTCGGACTCTTTGATACAGTGTGGACTATGAATGGATTACCACAGGATTATGAGGTTAGAGTTTCTCCAAATGATAGTCTATTCCTATTATGGACATTGGAAAAACCCCAAAATGGTGTTGAATATGTTCAAAGAACTAGATTATTTAAAACTCTAACTCAAGAACTTATTTGGGATACTACTGGTATTTCCTTCCCTGCAATTCTTTCAGACAATAAGACCGTAATTTCTTGGGATTCAAATAAAATAATTTTAAGAGATTTGATAACATTAGAGCCATTAAGTTCAGTTATACATCAAAATATTCCAATTAATGGTGCTAAATACTATTGGCAGGGAGTTTCAGAAATTGATACCTCGCAATACATATCTGGATATATAAATTA
>MHAC01000056.1:0-18407 GCA_001804565.1 Ignavibacteria bacterium GWF2_33_9
ATATTTACATTTGGTAATGCTACCTGGCTAACTTCAACAGAACCATTCATATCAATTGAACAACTACCGTTGATTGTTGTACCAACAACAGTGTAATTACCGTTTTCGGAAACAGGAGGGAAAGTAATTTCAGAACCTGTACCAACCATAGTATAACCGGTTGCAATATTATTATTATAAAGTTCGTAAAGAACTTCAGTTTGTGAATTGTCAATTGCAATTACTGCTCCATCAGAACCCTGGCAGAATTTGCCGCTTCCGGTAATATTAAACACGGTTGGTGAAGTAACAGGAGCCAAAGAAATTTGGCCATCCATATAAATTGTGCATCCAGAAGTCGTGTTAGTAGCTAAAACGGTATAAACACCCTCTTCGTGGAAATAACCTAGAGAAATTTCATTCCCTGTTCCGGTGAAAGTATTCGAAATTGCAACACCATTGAAGAATACCGTATATGTAAATCCTATTTCAGAACCACTTAATTTGATTTCATTACCTTGCGAACCTTCGCAATAAGTGCCTGTAGAAAGAACATTGAATACTTTAGGAGCCGGAAGCATAATAACTGTCATTGTACCATTCATCTGTTCAATGCAATCTCCTTTAACAGAAATAGCTTCAATAGTATATGTTCCTTCTTCGGTAAAGTAACCGAAACTTATTTCATCACCACGACCTAGAATTGGAACTGAAACATCTTTACCGTTTAGTTTAATTTGATAATTAATACCAACATCGCCATGACTTAAACCTATAGCAACTCCTTCTCCACCTTCGCAATAAGTACCCGGTCCCGGTTGGTTATAATATTCGCCGCCGCCTGTCATATTATATGTAACAGGCATTGGAATAATTACGACATCCGATTCACCTGACATCCAGCTTTTACATCCGAACGGAGAAATTGCTTCAACTGTATATATTCCTATTGGTTTAAATTTTCCGAAATAGATAGGTTGATCAGTTCCCGGAATTAGCCCACCTACTTTAGTTCCTTCATGGTATAATTGATAATAAGTGTACTTCTCTGAATCATCAAGACCGATGAATGAACCTTCCTTTGCATTTGCGCAATAACCATTTGCACCAATTACATTGAAAGACATTGGTGGAGGAAATACAGTAATATTTGTTGAACTTGGAGTACCCATTGCTGCGGGATTAGATGAAATCACTCTAACTTTATAGTTGGAGCTTGGTTCTAAATCGAATTCTGGTAATTGACAGTTTATAAGTACTTCATCAACAGCTTGTATTTGTCCTATAATCCTTGGTGTACCGGTGAAATTCCCATTTACATCAGAAATCTGAACGCTAAAAATATTTCCTGGTTTTGCAGCACCCTTATCAATTGTATATGAAACCTGGAAAAAGTCTCCTTTGCACATTTGTGTTGGATTTACAGTTGTAGTTGTTATTGTAATCGGAGGTTCGAATGAAAATCTTGCCAAAACTGCATCATAACTTCCCGAATTATTTGTTTTATATGCACCTGATGTAACAGGGAAATTTGTTGAACTTGAATAAATTGAAATATAAACTCCATTGTTATGATCTGATTCTACATTATTGTAATAGTAACCATAATCATAATTACTGCCTCCTATGTATGAACTATATAAATAGGTTGAAGCATTGCTATTAAGTTTCACAACAAAAACATCGGGAGTTGAACCGGTAATATTGCAACTTACTGCACCAACTGTGCAAGGTAAATCAGTTGAATAAAGATATCCGGAAATAATTGCATTACCATCAGAATCGACTGCGATGCCTCTTCCATAATCGGAATTATTACCACCTACAAACGTGGAATATACTAAACCACCCGAAGGACTGAATTTTGTAATAATTGCTTCATTACCTTGATAAACCGTTCTAACTACTCCACTTGTTAATGGGTAATTCGATGAATTAGTATATCCAGTCACATAGACATAACCGTTTTGGTCAGAAGTAATGCCATATCCATAATCACTTGAAGTTCCGCCTAAATAAGTTGAGAATACCAGCGATGAACCTGTAGTATTGAATTTTGTTACAAAAATATCAGTTGAATTATATGTATTGTCGTAACAACCGCTTGTTGTTGGGTAATTGGATGAAGATGTATATCCTGTTACAAGGCAACTTCCAAATGGATCTACAAATATCCCATATCCATAATCACTTGAAGTTCCACCTAGATAAGTGCCATAGGAAAGGGCTGAGCCTGTTTGATTAATTTTCACAACAAAAACATCTGTTGAATTATTTATATTATCCCAACAGCCGCTTGTGGTTGGAAAGTTTGAAGACGAAGTATATCCGGTCATATACATATATCCATCAGGGCTTACTGTCATTGCATAGCTTATTTCAGTACTTGTACCGCCTATATAAGTTGAATAAGATAAAGCAGAACCTGCTGGATTAAGTTTAGTTGCCACTGCATCGGTGGAATTGTAAGTATTATCAAAGCAGCCGCTAGTCGTTGGATAATTTGATGAAGAAGTATATCCTCCCACATAGATGTACCCATTTTGGTCTGCACTGCACCCATACATATAATCGGAAGAAGTACCTCCTAAAAAAGAAGCAAACAATAATGTACTTCCATTTGAACTGAACTTTGCGATATATCCATCTGTAGAATTCCAAGTATTATCATAAGCGCCCGGAGTTGTTGGGAAGTTAGAAGATGAGGTATAACCACATATCAGTCCATTTGATGAATAGTCTGCCCCAACAGAATAAGCATAATCAGTTGAAGAACCGCCTATATAAGAAGCCCAAACTAACGGATCAATAATTAATTCGAGATTTTTATCATAATTCCCAATATCAAACTTAACAAATCCATTCCCTATGTCTTTAAATTTGCATTCTACTTGTTTTTTCACGTTTGTTTCGTTCTCCTGATAAGCAAATAATCTGTTAATCTCGACTTCACCAACAGATGTTGTAAATTCAATGTTCCCGCTAGAATTAATTCTATAGCTGTTTTGTCCATTAAACTGTAAAGTAATTTGATTAGGATCAGAACCAGGAGAAATAATGAAATCAAATCTTACTAACTCTTCATCGAAATAGTATTGAACATCAATACCTTTGTATGCATTTTTCAATGTAATATTTGAAAAGAGAGGAACATTAGAAGCCCACTTAGACTCATCATTTCCAAGGAAATAGTTGTAATAAGTTTCTTTCTTATCATTAGCAATATATTGTGCCTGTTCATTTAATCCAATAATATTACTATGTATTGCGTGGCCCCATAGCTTTGTAATGTGGCCATTTTCCATATTAGGATCCCCATTCTCAAGAAATTCTCTCGAATCTTTCTGTACTTTATAATAATCGAGTACAATTCCCTTCTTGGTAAGCCAGTAATTTAATCCATTCAGACGGACTAAATATTCAGCCTGACTATCCCATTGCCCCATATTCTTTATAAAGAATTGAGATTTATTGCTTGCCATATCAACAGGTTGAGTCTTGCTAAATGTATTAGTACTGACTGTTAGAAATAAAGCAATGCTTAGAAGTATTAATTTCTTCATTTCAGCTCCTTTTATTTAATTTTTATATTTTGTAAATTTGTCATATTAATTACTACAAATAATGAATTTATTCTTTACGTGTTGGTACTAAGCATACTACTTTTTATTGTAGTGAAATATAGAGTCGTTGAATTTTGCACAACTACTATGTAAATAATGTACTTAAAGCACCATCTGAACTATTCAAATTTAATAAAAAAAATGTAAATAATAACAATGTTTTTTAAAGTTAATTGCGATTAATTATTGTTGTAAGAAAATGAATTGAAAAAAGAAGGTATTTGTTCTCGATTATGGAGTATACGACAAAAAAAATGAAGCACATTTTTTAGATTCTCATGCAGAGTTATATCTGCTAAATGAGTGTTACAAATAAATAGCGTGATTTGTAGTTCTATATTTGCACTTAAAAAAAATGCCCCGTTTATTCGGGGCATTCAATTTGTTAAAGTAAAATGGACTATTTCACAACATTAAAATGTTTTGTAACATTGCCATCTGCGGTTGATAACTGCAAATAATAGTTTCCATTCAATAATTTGGAAATATCAATATTCATCGTATTATTTCCTTCAGCAACTAAACCTGAAACTATCTCGAGAACTTTGTTACCAAGAACATCATAAATCGCAAGGTCTATGTTTTGAGCATAAGTCAAGAAATAATCAAATTTTATTTCAGTTTTTGCAGGATTAGGTTCAATCAAAGAAATACCTGCGGTTCCATTGGAATTCAAAGATTCACCGTCATCATCTACGCTATTTGCCGGGAGTACAGTAACAATATCTGTTTTAGAAACTTTCTTCGTGTCAGTTTCATGGCCTACTGTAAGCGAAACTGTATATTTTCCAACTTGTTTGTATGTATGAGTTGGATTTTCCTGAGGACTTGTTATTCCGTCACCAAATTCCCACAAATATGATGAAATGTAGCCAGTGGAAGCATTTTCGAATTCAACAAGGAATGGTACATCACCTAAAGCAGGTTTTACAATGAAGTCAGCTACAAGTTGATTGCCTAATGCTGCAGTTTTTAATGTAGAATTTGCACAACCAAATTCATTTGTGCGATAAACTTCAACAGAACCTAATTTACTGTCTGCCCATTTAACAGTAATCGTTGAACTTGTATTACTTCCTATGATTTCACCATTATTCACTTTCCAAAGATAGGAATCACCAGAAACAGGAGCCTCAATTGAATAAGTTTCAGTAGTATTCATTTCAGGATTGAAATTACCTGTGATATTCACATTAGGTAATGCCACCTGACTTACAACAACGTTACCACTCATTGAAATTGAGCAATTCCCACTGATTGTTGTACCAACAACAGTGTAATTTCCATTTTCGGAAACAGGAGGGAAAGTAATTTCAGAACCTGTACCAACCATAGTATAACCTGTTGCAATATTATTATTATAAAGTTCGTAAAGAACTTCAGATTGTGAATTGTCAATTGCAATTACTGCTCCATCAGAACCCTGGCAGAATTTGCCGCTTCCGGTAATATTAAACACAGTCGGTGAAGGAACGGGAGCCAAAGAAATTTCTCCATCCATTAACTTAGTGCAACCTGTTGTTGAATTTATTGCTAAAACAGTATAAACACCTGCTTTATTGAAATAACCCAGAGAAATTTCATTTCCTGTACCGGAAGTAGTTTTATTAGTAGATTTACCATCCATAAATACAGTGTAAGTGAAACCGGATTCAGAGCCGTTTAGTTTGATTTCATTACCTTGAGTTCCTTCGCAGTATTTTCCTGATGAAAGTATTTTATAAACAGTTGGAGCAGGAAGCATAGTAACTGTGATAGTGCCATTCATTGGTGCGAAACAACCGCCTTGTTTAGATAAAGCTTCGATTGTATAAGTGCCGGGTTCAGTGAAATATCCGAATGAGAATTTAGAACCCTGTCCGGCTGTCGGAACAGATGCATCTACACCATCCAACTTTAGGGTATAATTTACACCAAAATCACCATGGCTAAGACCAATAGCAACACCTATATCACCTTCACAATAATTACCATTGCCAGGTTGATCGTAGTAAAGTCCGCCACCTGTAACATTATATACGTCAGGAAGAGGAATCATTTTAATATCAAGAAAGCCAGCCATCATATTTTTACATCCATAAGGTGATATACCCTCAATATTATAAATCCCGGGCTGTTTGAATCTGCCAAAGTTTAATGGCATATTAGTCCCAGCAAGAGGTGTACCAACTTTAATTCCGTCACGATAAAGCTGATAGTAGGAATATTTTTCTGATTTTTGTAAGATAACTTCTGCACCAAGTTTTGCATCGGCACAGTATCCATTATCTCCAACCACATCATAACCAAATGGTGCAGGATTGAGTGTAATTGATTGGATACTCTCTTCAGTCACGAAAGCAGGATTAGAAGAAACTATTCTAACTTTATAATCACTACTTGGACCAATACCTGCAGTTGGCATTGTGCATGTAATAGAACCTTCCTGATCCATTGCTAATTGACCAATAACAGTAGGTTTCGAAGGAAAATCTCCGAATTCGTCTGAGAGTTGTACCTTGCAAATATTATCCGGTTTAAATTTACCTTTAGTAATTTTAAGTGAAACCTGGAATTCATCTCCCTTGCACATTTGCAAAGGATAAACATTACTAATTTCCATAGCAATAGGTGGATCATATTGAAACTTGGCAATCCAACCTTCATAAGTTGTAGTAACAGAAGTTTGATAAGCACCTGCAGTAACAGGGAAATTACTTGAAGAAGTGATACCTCCAATAACAACTTGATTTTCAGAATTTGAACCGAGGCATTTAAAGTAATATGCTTGGTCGGTACTATTTCCACCTAGATATGTTCCATATAATAATGAACCTGTTGAATTAAAAGAACTCAAAAATGCATCAGGCGTGGAAGAAATTGTTTTTTGATAGCCATCTGAAGTTATACCGGGAAAATTAGATGAATAAGTATATCCGCCAACATGAACATTCCCATCTAAGGTACAAGTTACACCATAACAATAATCAGTACTATTGCCACCTAAAAATGTAGAGAAAATAAGACCTGTTCCATTGGAATTCATTCTTGTAATAAAACCTTCAGGAGTAGAGCTTAATGTTGATTGCAAAGCACCTGGAGTAATTGCATAGTTTGTGGAATATGTATACCCTACAACAGTTGCTTCACCATTGTTTTGATCAACTGCAATATTATATGCAATATCTGTACTATTGCCTTGTAAATACGTAGCGTAAGATAAACTGGTACCGGAAGCATTAAATTTTGCTATAAAGATTTCGGGAGTAGTAGTACCTGACGTTTTCCAGGCACCTGAAGTAGTCGGGAAATTTGTTGCATAAGTATAACCCGTAATGTATGGATTTCCAGAAGCATCAGAACTTACACTATTACCATAACCGTATCCACTTGATGAACCATAAAATGAAGACATAGCTAGAGCAGTTCCGGATTGGTTAAGTTTTGTACAAAAAACATTCGGATAACTAGTGTATGGAATTGAGGATTGAAATGCTCCGGATGAGGTAGGATAGTTCGTTGAATAAGAGTATCCTGTTACATAAGCATATCCATCCAAATCTGCATGCATTCCGTAACAAACATCTGTATTATTGCCGCCCAAATATGTTGAGTAACCGAGAGCTGAACCGGTAGTATTTAATTTAGTTATGAACATTTCCGGAAATGTAGTGCCAGTGGTTTGAAAAGCACCAGAAGTAGTCGGGAAATTAGTTGCATAAGTGTATCCCGCAAGGTATGTATTACCATTTTGATCCGAACTACAACCGCCATATGGATAAGTTGAATTATTACCGCCTAAATAAGTACAGAATATTAATCCATTACCTGCAGAGTTCATTTTCACAACATAACCACAAGGAGTTGATTGAATGGAACCCTGGAATGCACCTGTTGTTGTAGGTAAATTTGTTGAGTAGGTATATCCGGTTTGAACAGCTTGACCTGATGGATCAATAAATGTACTAAAAACGTAATCTGTGTTATTTCTTCCAAAGTATGTTATGAATACTACCGTTGGATCGATCACAATTGGTTTAGAAGGATCATAGCCTGTTATATCAAAGGAAATGATTCCATTGCCTTTATCTACAAATTTGCAGTCAATTTGTTTTTGAGAACCTGAAATATCCTGGTATGCAAAGAGTTTAGTATGTGTTACGTCTCCAAGTGATGTACCCATTAACAGATCGCCGGCTGGAGAAACTTTAATTTCATTTTGACCATCAAATTTCATTTGAATTTGACTTGGATCTGCAAATGGTGCTATTTGGAAATCATATCTCATTTCATTATTATCGAAAAAGTAAACAACATCAATCCCTTTGTAAATATCTTTCAATTTAATTGAAGAAAATATTGGTGCGTTCGTTACCCATTTCGATTCTTCGTTGCCAAAAAAATAGTTGTAAACCCCTTCCATTTTTTCTTCGGGAATCACTTGATAAGAAGGATTCATTCCTACAAATGAATTCTGAATTACATGCCCCCATCTATTCTTAATTTTAGGAATAGAAGTTTCAGGATTTTTTGCTTCTTCCGGACTTAAGGGTTTTGGTTCCGGGATAGGTTCTCTTTCAACTCGATAGTATTCGTAAGTAACACCTGTGTTTGTAACCCAGTAGTCTAATCCACCTAGTCGTGCCAAGAACTGTACTTTAGAATCCCACTGTCCATTATTTTGAATAAAGTGTAGAGAAGGATCAATACTTGTTTGAATAGGTTTTACATCGCTTAATGCAAACGACACCACTGTAAAAAAAATTGCCAAACTTAGTAACAATGTTTTTTTCATTATTAACTCCATTTTATTTATTAAATATAATTTATATTACTACAAAATTTTCTTTTAATATCTACAAAAAATATTTTAATTGCTACTTTTTTTGTCACTAAAATCCACAAATAAAATATTGGCATAACTACTTTATATAATATATACTTATAGCGTTTTCATTAATTCAAATTTAATAAAAAAAAATTAAACAATAACAATATTTTTTAATAAATAAATGACAATGATTTCGGTGATAACTAAAGTGGAATTTTATGAAAAGAAAAATGTCAAACTTTATCTAAATAATTAAAATTTGACATTTCTCTAAAAAAACAGTTTACTAATATTTAAGTAACTTATATCATTCTATTTTGCAAGTTTAACCCATTTAATCAAATCTTTCAATTTAGGTTTTTTGCCATACATCAAAATCCCAACTCTGTATACTTTGGAAGCAAACCATATTGTTCCGTATAAAGTGAGAAGACATAAAATCACCGAAGTTGCAATTTGCCAAAAAGGAACTGAAGTTGCAACAATTCTGGCAGTCATTATAATTGGAGAGAAAAAGGGAATTAATGATAAAATTATTGCTAAATTACCATCGGGATTACCTAAAATTGCAGGCATAAAAAGTAATGGAATAATCAAAGGCATTGTAACTGGTGTCTGCAATTGAGCTGCATCTTCTTCCTGGTCAACTGCAGAGCCAATTGCAGCAAATAATGCTGAATATATAAAATATCCCATTAAAAAGAAAAACAGAAAAGCCACCCAAACTCCTATAGGTATTGGTGGTATATCAAATGGAAGTCCGGAAACACTTCCACTAGCTCCTGCAGGCAAATTGGATGTAGAGTTATTTAAAATCATCGGCAATATGGAACTTGAAGCAAAAGAAATTGCAATTGCAACGGTAATCCACACTAAAACTTGAGTAAGTCCAACAGCACCTATTCCAAAAATTTTACCCATCATAATCTGCATCGGCCTAGCTGAGGAATTTATTACTTCGATAATCCTGTTCACTTTTTCATTAATTACACCCCTCATAACAATTCCACCGTAAGCAAACATCAGCATATATATCATAAATCCAAGTACGTATCCGAAAATTGAATAAAACTCCGTATAATCCTTTTGAGTACCTTTTTCAGTAACTTTTATGCTGTTAACATTAACTTGACTCTGTACAAGTTGAATTACTTTTTCATCGAATCCATTATCCAACAATCTTTTTTCACGCACTAATTGAGTAACATTATTTTCAATTTTTTCCAGATAGGCAAGACCACCTCCACCGGGAGTATAAGCAGTAACATTTAGTTTTTCGAACACATCAACAGGGATATGCACAAAGGCATCAATTTTACCTTCGAGAACATCTTTTTTTAGTTCCTTGATACTTTTATTCGATTTTTCGAACGTTTTCGGTGAAATTTCAATCATTCTGTCAACAATGATTTTGGTATCGTCCACAACAGCGATTTTTTTGCTTGTATCATTCATAGATAGCGCTGCGACAATACCCGGGACCAGAATTATTGTTATCAAAAATAATGGACCAAGAATTGTAGAAATTATGAATCCTTTAGATTTCACTCTAGTGATATATTCAAATGATATAATTGTCCAAATTTTATTAGTTTTTTTCATTTTCGCCTCCATTTGAATGTAAATTCATTTTTTCTACAATATCAATAAAAATCTCATTGAGTGATGGTTCTACAATTTCAAATTTGGAAATTTGAGATACTGCTGAAGCCATTTTTAATATCTCTTGCGACTGTTCAAAATTCTTTAATTTTATTTCAGCACGATTATCTGAATAATCAAGAATTTGTTCTTTCGGAATATTTTGCAAAAATGATTTATCTCCCGAAAATTCAATTACAAGGTGATTTGTTCCATAATTTCGTTTGAATTCTCTTAAATTTCCTGACAAAACTTTCTTTCCTTGATTTATCATCAGAATTTCGTCGCAGAGTTTTTCAACCTGATACATTTGATGAGTTGAAAGTATTATCGTTTTGCCTTCATTTTTTAATTCAAGCAGTACATTTATTAATAGTTCTGTATTTATAGGATCAAAACCGGAAAAAGGCTCGTCGAAAATCATAAAAGGAGGATTATGCAGGATTGAAGAAGCAAACTGAACTTTCTGCGCCATACCTTTGGAAAGTTCCTGTATTTTCTTATTTTCCCAACCATAAGCACCTAATTTATGCAGCCAGTATTTGGCTTTTTCATTTGCTTCCTTTTTATTCAATCCTTTTAATCGACCAAAATATTCCAGCTGTTCGATTACTTTTGTTTTCTTATAGAGCCCTCTTTCTTCAGGCAGATATCCAATTAAGTTTTGCTGATTGGAATCCATTTTATTCCCCAAAATTGACACAGAACCTTCATCCGGAGAAATAATATTGGTAATCATACGAATAGTAGTTGTCTTGCCTGCACCATTAGGTCCAAGCAAACCAAAGATTTTTCCCTCATTCACGTCGAAACTAATATTATTTACTGCTTTGAAGCTACCGAAACTTTTGGAAATTGATTCAACTGTTAAAATAGTCATAAGTTAAATTTATATTTTGTCTAAATAGTTTTTACAAATTAATAAAATTGAAATGAAGTCTTTCAATATATTTTATTAGTTTTGAAAATAATATAAAATAAATACGGGAAATTATGAATAAAGTTACTGAATTTATTGAATCGAATAAAGAAAAGAATTTAAATGAATTAATTGATTTTCTGAGAATTCCGAGTATATCTAGCGAAACAGAGCATAAACGGGATGTTTTGGATGCCGCAAACTGGTTAATTGAAAATTTCAAACAAATCGGCATTAATAATACTAGATTGATTGAAACTGAAGGTCATCCCTTGGTTTATGCTGAATATAAATCCTCACACCCAAATGCAAAAACAATTCTTGTATATGGTCATTATGATGTACAGCCGGTTGACCCGATTGAACTTTGGGAATCAGCTCCATTCGAACCATTTGTGAAAAATGGTAAAATAGTTGCAAGGGGTAGTGCTGATGATAAAGGTCAGGTTTTTGTACATCTCAAAGCAGCTGAAGCCTATCTGGCAACTCATGGTGATTTGCCTGTAAATTTAAAATTTATCATCGAAGGTGAAGAAGAAGCTGCAGAAAGCCATATTGATGAATATATTGAGCAGAATCCAGAATTACTTGCTTGTGATGTTGTAATCGTTTCGGATACTGAATGGTTTTATTATGGTATGCCATCAATATGCTATGGATTGCGTGGTATTGCCTATTTCGAAATGGAAGTAACAGGACCAAATCGTGATTTGCATTCAGGGACCTTTGGAGGAGCTGTTGATAATCCAATTCAGGTTCTTTCTTGGATGATAACTCAAATGAAAGACAAATATGGTAGAATTACAATTCCGGGATTTTATGATGATGTTTTGGAACTTACTCCGCTCGAAAGAGAAAATTTCCTGAAATTACCATTTAATCTTCAGGAATACAAAGCAGATCTGGATGTTCGTGAAGTTGCAGGTGAAATGGGATACACAACTTTAGAAAGAGTTTGGGCTCGTCCATCCTTCGATGTAAACGGCATGAAAGGAGGGTATATCGGTGACGGACAAAAAACTGTACTTCCTTCAAAAGCGTCAGCAAAGTTTAGCTTCCGTCTGGTTCCTAATCAAAAAGCAGAAGATATTATACAAAAAGTAGTGAAATATTTGGAAAAACTTGCACCCCCAACTGTACACTTCAAAGTACGTCCAACAGCCGGTGCTAATCCTGTGCTTGTAGATCCTCAAGGACCATCAATTCAGGCATGTATAAATTCACTGGAAAAAGCTTTCGGTAAAGAAGTTGTGTTTATGCGAGAAGGCGGTTCTATACCTGTTGTAGAAACTTTTACAAAAGTACTGAAATCTCCCGTTGTATTGATGGGTTTAGGTTTACCGAATGATAACATCCATTCCCCAAATGAAAGCTTTTCATTAGAAAATTTCTATGGAGGGATACTTGCTTCAGCTTACTTTTTTGATGAATTTTCAAAATGAGGATAAAAAATGAAAACAATTCTTGAAACTAATTTTACGGATTTGAAACTTTTCAGAAGAGGAAAAGTACGAGATGTTTATGATTTGGACGATAAAATCTTAATCGTTGCTTCAGACAGAATATCCGCATTCGATTATATCATGCCTCAGCCTGTTCCAGGTAAAGGTGCAATACTGAGTAATATCGCAGTTTTTTGGTTTAATCATACTCAACACATTTTACCAAATCATTTAATTTCAAACAATCCTGATGAATATCCTGACATCCTGCAAAAGTATAAGGAAGATCTTCAGGGGCGTTCAATGCTTGTGAAAAAGACAAATCCTTTCCCTGTTGAATTTGTAGTTAGAGGATATGTTGCAGGTTCTGCCTGGAAGGAATACAAAACTAACGGAACCATTTGCGGGATTACTTTACCTAAAGGTTTGAAGGAATTCCAGCAATTACCGGAACCAATTTTCACTCCAGCTACGAAAGCTGAAAGTGGACATGATGAGAATATCTCCTTTGAAGAAATGTGCGAGATTATCGGTAAAGAAAAAGGGGAGTATCTTAGAAGCAAGTCAATTGAATTGTTTAATTTCGGACATCAACTATTGAATGAAAAAGGATTAATTCTTGCAGATACTAAATTTGAATTTGGCGAAAATGATAAAGGTGAAATCATTCTTATTGATGAAGCACTTACACCTGATTCTTCAAGATTTTGGCTGAAATCAACGTATGCTCCAGGAATTGATCAGATGAACTTTGATAAGCAAGTGCTTAGAGATTATTTGCTTTCAACAGATTGGGACAGAAATTCACCTCCTCCTGATTTACCAGATGAAATAATTATGAAGACTCTTGCAAAATATAATGAAGCATTGAAAATGATTATTAAATAATAATGAGTTAAATGGCATCCAAAATATATGTAGAAAGGAAATTTTGGGATTTTATTGATTTCAAATTATTGATTCCGATTATTGCAATCACAGTAATTGGTATTATGTCAATTTATAGTTCAACTGCAGAATCCAATTATTTGACAGAATTTAAAAATCAATCAATCTCTTTTGGCATTGCCCTTGTTGTGATGGTATTTTTCATGCTGTTGCCTGAAAGGTGGCTACGGTATGCATCAGTTCCTATTTATTCATTGTCAATACTTTTATTAATTATTGTACTGTTCTTCGGTGCCCAAAATTATGGGACAAGGGGATGGTTGATTATTGCCGGCAGATCTTTTCAGCCTGCTGAATTAGCAAAATTTGGTATTATAATGATGGCAGGGTTTCTTTTTAATAACCTTAATGTGAGTATTAAACATTTGCGTACACTCACAATGATGATTGGTCTTTTCATACTTCCGGTGTTTTTCATATTACTTCAACCGGATGTTGGATCTGCAACTGTATTTTTTGCGATTTTCTTGGGATTTTTGTTTTGGACAGGTGTTGATAATTTATTATTATATTCGCTTGTTACAGCTCCAATTCTCCTAATTATTTCGCTTATGGGTGGTATTACTTTTTGGATAGGAATTTCTATTTTTGTCATTCTTGCTTTTTTGTTCAGAAAAAGGATCCTTATTACTACATTAGTTATTGCTATTGGGATTATAATAACGATCGGTGCGCCTATGTTTTATAATACTATGGCACCTCATCAGAAAGCAAGAATCGATAATTTTATTAATCCCGGAAATGATAAAAGAGATACTGGCTATAATGTTGCTCAATCTGTTTTAGCAGTTGGTAGTGGAGGAATTACCGGTAAGGGATATATGCAGGGGACACAAACACAATTGCGTTATATCCCAATGCAATGGACTGATTTTATTTTTTCTGTTCCAGCCGAAGAATTTGGATTTATAGGGGTTATTGTGATATTAAGTCTGTATTTATACTTCTTGGTCAGGCTTATTAATCTTTCAACAATTGTCAAAAGCAGATTTTTCAGTATTATTATTTTTACTTCGGCATCTATGTTCATTTATCACATTATTATAAATATCGGGATGGTACTTGGAGTAATGCCTGTTATGGGGATACCTTTGCCTTTTATGAGCTATGGAGGCAGTTCACTGATTATTAATTATTCCTTAATTGGCTTGTCTTTGAATGCTTTCCGAAATCTGAAGAACTATAATTATTAATTGGTTTTGAAAATACGATTAATAATTTATTGATATTTACAGATTATTAGTTAATTTTGAATTCTATAATAAATACAAAATAAATATTATATATTTATTAAATATTCGAGGTAATATGTTAAAATTAAAATTTACAGAAAGAACCGATACAAGATTTGGAACAGTAAATTGGGATAAACTTGGATTTGGCAGATATTTTGCAGATTATATGTTTGTTGCTGATTATAAAGACGGAAAATGGGACGAAGGTCAAATTCTTCCTTATGGTACTATGGAAATTGAACCTGCAATGATGACTTTACATTATGGTCAAACAATTTTTGAAGGACTTAAAGCATATTATACTGTTGATGGTAATGCAAATTGTTTCCGTCCTGATATGAATGCTAAAAGACTGAATGTATCTGCAACGAAACTCGTGATGCCGCAATTTCCTGAAGAACAATTTATTCAGGCAATTCAAGAAGTTGTTTATTATAATCGTAAATTTATTCCTCAGAAAAGAGGTGAATCTCTATACTTGCGTCCTGTCATGTTTGGTAGTTCCAATTTATTGGGCGTTGCACCTTCAGTTGAATATAAATTAATCATTTTTGCATCACCTGTTGCTTCTTACTATGAAGAAGGTTTAAATCCAATAAAAATCGGTGTATCAGACAATCATGTTCGTGCAGTCAGAGGTGGGCTTGGTTCCGCTAAAACTGCTGCAAATTATGCTGCCTCTTTATATGGCGGTATGGAAGCTAAAAAGAAAGGATATTCCCAGGTACTTTGGCTTGACGGTGTGAATTTAAGTAATGTTGATGAAGTTGGAGCAATGAATATTATGTTCGTTGTGAATAATGAAATCTATACTCCTACATTAGATACAGGAACAATTCTTGCCGGTGTAACACGTAATTCAGTTTTGAAAATAGCAGAGCATCTTGGTATTAAATCTCATGAAAAGGTGCTTTCTCTGAATGAAATTTTAACTGCATTGAACGAAGGTGAAATGACAGAAGCCTTTGGTACAGGAACTGCAGCTACTATTTCTCCAGTTGGCGCTTTGTCATACAAAGATAAAGAATACATTTTGAATGAAGGTAAAATTGGTGAAATCTCTCAAAAGATGTATGATACACTTTTGGGAATTCAGTATGGTGAAATTGAAGATCCATTTGGCTGGACAATCAAAGTTAATTTATAAATAATTCAATTTGAAACAACTTATATACAAAAGCCGCAGTTAGCGGCTTTTTTTTTCTTTTTGCTGTCCATTCTGCATATGTCATTCCATGTTTGACACGGAATCTAATCAAGTGAAAGTGAGAGTGAAAAGGGGCTTTCGCCCCTTTTTGTTAAAAATCAAAAATTTAATTTTGTTGTATATTAGGCAAGTCAATTCCATATCCTTTCTTTTTATCTTCAGCTTTAAGCAAAAATCCAATGAAAATAGAGAGAATACTTAAACCAGCGAATATCAGCATAGGAACTGTGTAATTATATACTGCCGTTTTATTGCCTGCTGCAATTTGTTCGGCAATTCCGGGATTGGTTGAATCTAAAACAACTCCAATAATACCCGGAACAAACATAAGCCCAACATTTTGAATGAGGAATATCAATGCGTATGCTGTACCTAATTTATTCTCAGGAATAATTTTAGGAACTGAAGGCCACATTGCAGAAGGTACTAATGAGAATCCAATTCCAAGAACTACCATCAAGAAATAAGCAAATATTACTTGATTAACAAAAGGAAGTGCGAAAATTAAGTGAACTGCGGAAATAAGAATAGAACCAATAATCATAATTACAACACCTTTGCCTTTCTTATCATAGATACCTCCGAAAACGGGTGTAAATAAAATTGTTCCAAATGGCAGAATTGCAGGAATAAGACCAGCCCATTCCTCTGCGACTCCAAATTTATTCACCATCAAATCTGATGCATATTTCAAAAATGGGAATACCGCAGAATAGAATAACACACATAAAATTGCAATATACCACCAACCCTTATTTGTGAGGATATTTGTAACATCAGAAAATTTGAATGGATCTTCCGGTGCTAATGATGAATCTTTCAGAGATTTATCCAATCGTTTATCTAAGAATGTATAGATAATGAATGTTAGAAGACCTATAACGATAAGAATTAGGCCTACAAATACTGATTTTGACACATGACCTAAAGCAGCAGCTATAGGCGCAGAGAAACCAAGAGCCAATCCTGTTCCAATTCTTGCTGTTGCAACTTGCAAGCCCATTGCCAAAGCAATTTCTTTTCCTTTGAACCATTTTACGATAACTTTAGTAACGGTGATTCCGGCAATTTCAACACCGACTCCAAAAATAGCAAATCCAATTGCAGCAAGCATTATTTGTGTTTTCCAACCAAATAAAGTAGTATCAGCTAATGAAGGAGTGGACAAAGCGTAGAATTTCAGTGCAGTACCAATAACCATAATTGATGCAGCCATAATGCCTGTGAAGCGAACTCCGAATTTATCGAGAATAATGCCGCCGAAGAAAAGCATTAGCAAAAATACATTAAACCAACCATAAGCACTTGTGAAAAATCCATATTCAGAACTTGTCCAATGTAATTGTTCTTCAATCATTGGTTTTAGCGGTGCCATCACGTCAGCAATGAAATAGCCGCAGAGCATTGTGAAAGAAACGATTGCTAAAGCTCCCCAACGAGCTGCTTTGGAATCGTTTAGCTTTTTGATTATTTGTTCTGTCATAAAAATCCTGTTTGATTATATATTAAATTTAAATAAATATTATCAAAATTATAATAAACTTCAAAATTAATAATTTAACATCAAACAGTGCAGTTATATTATTAAATATCCATCATTTTTGGAAAGTATTTTAATAATCTCTGATTTCTCAATTAAAGGCCAGATTGTTTTTAGATGTGTAAGAAGTGTGTTCAGTCTCTCATTTTCACTGGATATTTCTAGTAATTTCTGTCTTTCCTCAATAGATAATCCGCTTTTTTGTGCAATCAAAAATGAAGGTTGATTAACAGTAATTTCATCGATATGTATTTCAGGAATTTTAAACTCTGTTACTTTCTGGGCAATTTCATTATAAATAGTAAGTGCTTGCCCCAAAAGTTCATTATCAATAATTTCTTCTTTATCATCAAACCAGTTCACATCTGCAACTAAATAAGGTGCTTCATTTTCATATATCTTTGCAATTTTGAATCTATTTCTTCCGGAAATGAGGATTTCCAAATTTCCGTTTGGTTTTACATTCATAATATCTGCTACAAAAGCTGTACATCCGATTTTGTAATTTTTATTAGGTAACTGCAATACTATTCCAAAGGGCTTTTGATTTTCCCAGCATTCATTAATTAGAGTTTTATATCTTTCCTCAAATATGTATAAAGCCATAGTCGAATTTGGCAAAAGTACAATACTTAATGGAAATAAACCGATTTTTGTCATAGTTTTTTATTTTATTCGATTAGACGAAAAAAATCAAATTTATTAAAATTTTAACACTACATTCTAAACACACCGAACTGATGGTTTTCAATTGGTTTATTCAAACTCATTGCAATTGACAGACCAAGTACATTTCTTATTTGCAAAGGGTCAATAATCCCATCATCCCAAATATGGGCAGTGCTATAGTATGGACTAGCTTCATTTTCATACTGGTTAATGATAGGCTGTCTGATTTCTTTGACTTGTTCATCAGACAATTTTTGACCGGCTTTTTGCAATTGATTGATTTTCACAGTTGCAAGCACATCTGCAGCCTGCTCTCCACCCATCACTGATATCTTGCTATGAGGTACCATAAAAAGCAATTGCGGATTATAACCACGTCCACACATGGCATAGT
>MHAC01000056.1:18450-22490 GCA_001804565.1 Ignavibacteria bacterium GWF2_33_9
CACCGTCACGTGCAATTCCTCCATGTTCATATTTTTTACCAACCATAAACCCGGTGATATTTTGGAGGAAAATTAACGGAATTTTTCGCAAAGAGCAAAGTTCAATAAAGTGAGCACCCTTCAAACTTGATTCAGAAAAGAGAACACCATTGTTTGCAAGAATACCGACAGGATAACCCATTATTCGGGCAAATCCTGTAACAAGGGTTTTACCGTAATTTTCCTTGAACTCCTGAAAACGGCTTCCATCAACTATTCGGGCAATTACTTCTCGCATATCGAATGGTTGTCGAATATTTTTAGGGATTATTCCATAAAGCTCCTCAGGGTCATAGAAGGGTTCTTCGGGGATATCTCTGTTAATATCGAATTTTTTATTCTTAGACAGATTTTCTACAATATTTCTTGTGATTTGTAAAGCATGCTCATCATTAGCAGCTAAATGGTCAGCAACTCCTGAAATCTTAGTATGAACATCAGCACCACCAAGTTCTTCATCTGTTACATCTTCACCAGTAGCAGCTTTCACCAAAGGAGGTCCTCCAATGAAAATTGTAGCCTGATTTTTCACCATGACCGTTTCGTCACTCATTGCAGGAACATAAGCTCCTCCTGCAGTACAAGAACCCATCACAACTGCAATTTGAGGAATATTTTTTGCTGACATAACAGCCTGATTATAAAATATCTTCCCGAAATGGTCTTTATCAGGGAACACATCGGATTGAAGAGGTAGGAAAACTCCACCTGAATCAACCAAATAGATGCATGGAAGATGATTTTTTAATGCAATTTCCTGTGCACGTATATGTTTTTTAATTGTCATTGGGAAATAAGTCCCGCCTTTTACGGTTGCATCATTACAAATAATCATTACTTCCCTGCCTTTCACAACTCCTACACCAGTAATAATACCTGCTCCGGGAGCTTGGTCTTCGTACATACCATTTGCTGCAAGAGTGGAAAATTCTAAAAATGGAGTGTTCGGATCAAGTAATTTTATGATTCTTTCACGTGGAAGTAATTTACCTCTGTCAGTATGTCTTTTTCTGGCTTTTTCAGTTCCACCAAGCTTTGTTTGTTGAACTTTTTCTTTTAATTCATTAACAATTTTTATTGAATTTTCAAAATTATCCAAATATTCAGGATTCTTTGTCGAAATCTTACTTTTTATTCTATTCATAATTTAAATATTTTAATATTTGCAAAATAACAAAAAAAAAGAAAATAATCCGGTATGAATAAAAAAAGGGATTGCCTTTTTCGGACAACCCCTTATACTTAGAGATAAAAAATTGAATACAATTGCTTTTAGATGATTTTCATTTTTTATTTATTTTTTATTTATTTCTTATTTAACTATTGTGATTTGTTTTGTTTTTGTTTTACCGGCAATCTGCAATCTGTAAAAATAAACACCTGTTGTTAAGTCTTGAGTGTTTATTTCGATAGATTGAGCACCTTTGTTCATTTCGCCATTATATATTTCTTGAACCAAGTTACCATTTCTATCGAATAATTGCAAAGTAACATTACCGGTTTCTTTCAATTCGAAATTTACTTGACTGTGCCCATTTGCAAGTCCATTGTTAATTTTAAAATCCATTCCGGAATTATCTTCTGTTTGTTTGCAAGTTCCATTACCAAGACCTTTTCCTTTGCGATTATCATTGATACCATCACCATTTTCGTCAACAAAATTATCACAAACACCGTCACCATCAGCATCTATGAAGTTAGCTCCTGTGCCGGCATTACCATTACCATTTTTCATTCCTTTACGACATTTTCCTTGACCTATGCAATTATCATTTACACCATCACCATTAGCATCTACAAAATTGTCACAAACACCATCACCATTAGCATCTACAAAATTTTTGCCTTTTCCGGTTCCTTTTGTATCGCATACACCATCACCATTTGCATCTACAAAATTGTCACAAACACCATCACCATTTGCATCAATAAATTTTGATTGACACCCTTTATTACCATTCATTCCTTTGCCTTTGCCTTTGCCTTGAGCAAGTAAGTCTGAATTTGTTCCAAAGATTATTACCAATACAGCTAAAGCTGTTGTTAATATGAAATTTTTCATTTCTTATAAATCCTTTTAAGTTTTAAAAATAATTTACATTCTCATTAACAAAACCCGTGCCAAACTAAGTAACTTGCTGTATTACAAGACAATATGGAAAATGAACAGCATTTTAAGTATATTGAATTTACGACAAAATTGTCGAAACTAATACTTTCTTACGACTAATTTGACGAAAATTGTTGTTCAAATAAATAGTCTGAAATTTCGTTTAAAATTAACAAACAAATAGGTTGAATTAATGACTATACCAGAAATTATCAATTCATATAGAAAAGTTGCTGTTTACGGAATGTCAACGAATCCAAGTAAACATGCATTTATCGTTCCGGAAGTATTACTTAAAAATGGCTTTGAAATATACCCGATTAATCCAATGGCAGATGAGATTTTAGGTCAAAAATCCTACAAATCACTTATTGATGTTGAACAAGAGATTGAAATTTTAGATGTATTTCGTCCATCGGAACAGGTTCCCGATATTGTAAGAGAAGCCATAGAAAGAAAAAAAGCTAAAGGTGATATTAAAGTAATTTGGCTGCAAGAAGGTATTATTAGTGAAGAAGCAGAAAGATTAGCAAAAGAAAATGGCTTTGAATTTGTTCAAAACAAATGTATTAAGATTGAATTCCTTAATTTTGGTTAATAACTTTTTTTAGTTTAGGAATAGAATGAATAAATCAATGGCTACAACCGGGAAATATCTATTACTTTTTATATTTTTATCATTTTTTTCAAATCAACTTCATTCTAAGCAAAATGACCAACTAATGCCTCTTAAGGTGTTGATTGCAAGAATTGATATTGGCAAAGAAATGAATGGATATACTCCCAGCAAAGTACAAGCAGCATTTGCCCTGACAATGCTAATGGGTAAATTTTTTGATATAGTACCTCCCAAAACTGTGGATACATTGATTGCTCAATTCAATAGAGAAGGTAAGAGCTCATCAATTTATGATGTTGCAAATTACTTTAAAGTGAATTTTATTACATTTATTGACGTGAACAGATTCCAAAACATAATAAGAACAGATATCACTCTTTTATCCGGTAAAGATTATTCTAATGATAATAAGGGTACCGGATATTCATTTGTGAATTATCGTGATGGAGTTGATACGAATTTGATTTACGATCCTTCATTACTGACATCAATTCAGAGAGCATTTGCAGTGGCCATAAAAGATTCAAATATGTTTTCGGGATTGAAACAACCGGTTCATCCTGCAAAAACAAGTGTAATTTCCGGAATTCAATTTATAAATGAAGAATCCCTGCCAAGGTGGGATATATTTACAAACGAAGTAACTGATTCGTATTTTATGCTTGAATCAATCTTTGAATCAGCATCTCAGAGCGACAGATATGTCATCTTTGATTTTGCAACACGTGATTCAATTTATGCAAACTTCAATTTTTATACACCTGAAAATTATAAAGCACCTAATCAAATGGAACTATATGCACTTCGAAAATTCGAAGTAAACACATTTATTACCGGAACATTTAAAAGGATTCCTGAAGGTGCCGAACTGACTTTAGTTCATAAAGAATTTACTAATGAAGGATTTCAGGAAATAAATCGAGTAACAGGAATTTTAAAGAATGATTCTAAAGTTGAATTAGAGAAATTTGTAAAAAATCTCACACTTCAACTTTTTGAGATTGAATTAAAAGAATAATTTATTATTCTATATTTTTTTTCAATCTTCTCTTTTGAATCCAATTCACAAGAAATAAAAAACCAATAACCATTATTGGCAGACCAATTGTTGCAAACCAAATAAGGCTCATACCAAAAGAGATATTCGGATTACGTATTGCAAAGAAAAGATAAACCAATCCTGAAAGTATAAAGAAAATTCCTCCTACGATTTCCACTTTCCAAGAGATAACTAATACAATTGCAAGCACTAATGCCGGTAAGTTATGCATG
>MHAC01000056.1:22505-36644 GCA_001804565.1 Ignavibacteria bacterium GWF2_33_9
AACACGTCCAGAGAAAACATCATAATGAAGAAAATAAAAAAAATCGTGGCAATTCTAGGTACCCAGTAAACATAACGATTAACCTTATTTCCCATAAAATCACCTAACTTTTTTTAATAGTCGTTATTGAATTTATAAATAAGAACAAACTATCAGAATTCAACCTGTTTTTCAACCAGTTTTTAATTTTATCAAAATCAACCTTTTCCAGTTTGTCATTTTTATTGAAAATAACTATTGGAAGTTCAGCACCCTGCTGCAATGAATCATTAAATGAAAGTGTTGTTCCATAGGAACAACTCACTAATTGTGGATAAAGAATACGAATTTCTTTTAAAATTTGCTTCCCAATTTGAGGATGGGACTTAAGACTATCCAGTAAGCGATTTCTTTGGCTCAAAACTAATGTGAGTTTATTCAATTCGCTTTTCAATTTATCAACTTCATTTTTATTTCTATCGAATGAATCAAAATCCAGACCTTGCATGAATTTTACATTTTCGGTGTTTAAATCAAAATTTGTTGCTTTATCCTTAATTCTGAATTGTTGGACTGAATCTAACCTTTCTCCACCGTAAACAAGTGTTATTATCATTTCATTTGTATTGATATCACTTTTCAGTAAATAATTTCCTTCGAAAATGCCCACATTTTCTATATATTTTTTCGCATTATCCGAAAATCTTTCTTTTTGTACTAAATTATAACCAAGATATATACTAGGCAATAAAATAAGGGCAGAAATTCCTAAAATATACTTATGTGTTTTCCCTTTTTGTTTATCATCGATAATGCTCCTGAGAGGAAATTTCAGGATTTGGGAAATTATAACTGAAGATAGACCGATAAAAAATGTGTTGATAGTGAAAAGATAAATTGCACCTAAAAAGAATTGAGCCTGAAATGTTGCCAAACCATAACCTGCTGTGCACAGAGGAGGCATCAAGGCCGTTGCAATTGCAACACCGGGTATAACATTTCCTTTTTGCTTACTGCTGATTGCAACAATACCAGCCATTCCACCGAAAAGTGCAATCATTACATCATATATTGTTGGACTTGTACGTGCTAAAAGTTCTGAATGAGCCGTATAAATCGGCGTAAGATAAAAATATGCAGTAGATGCAAAAAGACTGGTGACAACTGCAAAAGTAAAATGTTTTAATGATTTACGAAGCAAACTAAAATCATAAATGGCGATGCTATAGCCCATTCCATTGATTGGACCCATTAAAGGTGATATTAACATAGCACCAATAATAACTGCAGTTGAATTCATATTCAATCCTACTGAAGCAATTACAATTGCAAAAATTAAAATCCAAAGATTCGTTCCTTTGAATTCTATATCTTTAGTAATTGAATTATGAATAACATCGTAATCATCAATTTGATGTTGAAGATTTAAATACCCGAGGACTTTTCTCACTATTTCAGTGATTCTCATAAGCACACTCACTTATTACGAAGAAAAAATAAAAATTAATTCACGATTATCTTTTTGAAAAATTTGATTTTTCAAATTCTTCATTTAAAGATTCCAAAATATCTTGTGGATTGGTCAATGGCATTTCTTTGGTAAACAAATCATAATTTAACAAACTGGCTTTTTTACTTTTTTCAAAAGCAGGTAATTTTGTTCGATTTGTTGTTTCAACGTGATTGCCTTCATTATCCACAATAATTATTTTTGGTAAAAATACACCTTTTCGCCCAATAAATCTATCCATAATTTTTACTGCATCAGTATATTCATCTTTTCGGGCTCGTCCCAAAGCTTCATATTCTTCTATTGTTCTATGGTCCCAAGTTTCTATTGTTGCAAAACTTTCTGAAATTTTGGAATCAATATTATCATTTGAATTCAAAGTGTCATGTCCCGATGGCATTAACATAACTTTACCACCTCCACCTTCAATATTTCCTGCATATTTTGGTATTGTGACTCCTGATAGCCATCCCTGGAAATGTTTCATATAAATTTTACCAACCTGAATCGGAGTAATGAAATGTACTATTCCTCTTTCTTTGTGGCACTGCAGAAGATAATAAGGATGCACACCAAGCCAGAACATCCTTCTGAAAGTTTCAGCAAGTATTCTGTAAGTATCATTCACATGATTTAACAGTACAGTTTGGTTTCTGATTGTAAATCCATGATTCCGAATCTTTTTTACTGCATCGAAGAAGTCTTGTGTTAATTCCTGAAAATGATTTACGTGAGTCATAAAATAAACATACTTTTCGAGGCCGTCATTATGCTTATTTGCGTACTCTTTAATATTTTTCAGTAGCTCATCGGTAATTGCCATTGGTAATACTACAGGGACTCTTGTTGCAATTCTGATTGAACGGATATTCGGGATTTTACTTAATTCTTCTAAAATGTAATTAAGTCTTTTTTCTCCAACCATTAAAGCGTCACCGCCGGTTATTAAAACTTCATTGATGTTTTTATTATAATTTATATAAAAAAGGCCTTTTTCAATTTCCGTTCTGTTCATATCGACAGTGTCATCCAAAGATTTCATTCTCTGACAATGCACACAATATGATGCACAGCTGGTATTTTCCGCAACGAGTAATGCAACTCTATTTGGATATCTTTGATATGCTGAACCAAAACTACGAGTACCTTCGTCCATTGCGGCTTCCTTTCCGGCATCAGGAAAGAGTAAATTTGCCGGTGTAGGTACACTTTGCCAAAAAATAGGGTCAAGTTTTTTCTTTGAAACTTCACCAAAAAAAACAGGATGAAAAGGATCTTTTTGCATTAAAGAGGCATAATAAGGAGTTATGCGGAATGGAATTTTCCCTTGTATTTCCATTTCGCTAATTGTTCTTTTAATTTCACTGAATTGATAATCAGTTAATTTTATTACTTGGTCTAACTGTTCAACAGTACGAATTGAATTACGTTTTTGCCATTTATCATCATACCATTGCTCCTTTGTAACATTTTTCCATAGAGGTATTTCATTGAATTTTCTGGGTGTATAAAGTATATTGTCGTTTTTTGTCATATTATTCCTAGTTTTTTTGAAAAATTGATTCTTTTGCAAATATAAGAAAAAACATGAAATATCCGTGTATTTCATGTTTTTTAATGTGATTACTTGTAAAATCTTAAAGTAAATTTAAATTGCAGGTAAAAAAGTTGTAAAATTTTATTCTTGAATTAAATAGATTTTATTATCTTCAACTAAATAATGCAAAGGGACAATATGAATTTTAGGATACTTAATTCGAATTCTTCTAGCTTCGTTTAAAGTAAAATCAATTTCATTGTCAATTTCGAACATAGGAGCAAAATTGACGAAATGTTCTTCTGCTCTTTCAGGGTCCCAGCCTGCTCTTTCAACTAATCCGGAGATGAATTTATCTTTTTTTGAAAATATATTCACCATATTGCAATGATTATGTCCAATCAACGCAATATAATTTACATCGCCAACTGCAATTGCAAAAGATACTTTAAATTCACTGTATCGTAAATTCCCGCCACCTGTGCGAATGACATAAGCAAAGTTTTCCGGTATACGCAGTTTCTTGCGGTTATCCATACACATTCCAATTAGCAATTGAGCGTTTGAATATTCTTTGAATTCTTTGCCGAGGTTGTGATATTCAAGTAATTCGCTGATTGGAGTGTTTTGGTAAATTTCAGGAATATCTTCAGATTTATTAACTTTTAATAATCTATTCAATTTTTCTCCATTTTTTCATAATCTTAAACGAAAAAGTCAGAATCTTAGCGAAAATATAGTGATGTTTACACCATTCCGCAAATAATTTGTGTGCAAGTTAATATTTTCTTCAGATTTATCGTCTAGTTTTCCAAATAAATTTCGTAATATATTGGAAGAATTAATAATTGAAGTAAAGAACCTCACAAAAAAATTCAAAAACTTTACAGCTGTGAACAATTTGGATTTGAATGTGCATCGTGGTGATGTATTTTGCTTTTTAGGTCCGAACGGGGCAGGGAAGAGTACAACCATTCGTATGCTGCTGTCATTAATAAAACCAACTAAAGGCAGTATTAAGATATTCGGGAAGGATTTGTCAAAGCATCGTAATGAAATTCTGCGAAATGTTGGTGCAATAGTTGAAAAGCCTGATTTTTACTTGTATTTAACTGCTTACAAAAATCTTGAACTTTTAGGCAAGATAAATAGATGTGATGTTTCCAAATCGAAAATTTTTGAAATCTTGGAACTTGTCGGACTCGAAAGTAGATGGAATAGCAAGGTAAAAACTTATTCTCATGGGATGAAGCAAAGATTGGGAATTGCGCAGGCATTGCTCCATAATCCTGAATTAATTATTCTTGATGAACCTACTACAGGTCTTGACCCCCAGGGGATGAAGGAAGTTCGTGATTTGATTACTACTTTGAGCAGGGAGAAAAATAAAACTATTTTTCTTTCTTCACATTTACTCAGTGAAGTGGAAATTGTTGCTTCGAGAATGATAATAATTAATCAAGGAATAAAGAAAGTAGAAGGTGACGTGAAAGAACTATTGAATTCTGAAAAACTGAACGTAAAATTCGAAGTTTCTGATATTAAAGTGGCGAAATATATAATTGAAACATCCACTTGGGCAAATGCTTTAATTCAGTTGCAAAATAATGTGGCAATTTTTAGTTTGTCTGAAAATGAAGTTGCACCTGTAAATAAATTCCTTGTAGAAAAAGGTGTTGAGGTTAAAGCAATTATCCCATCACGCTCTCTGGAAGAATATTTCCTAAAAATAACAGCAGGGGAAATATGATTACATTGATTTACATAGAACTTCAGAAAATATTTAAAAGATGGAGAACTTACATTGGTTTCCTTGCTATAGGAGTGCTTGTTCCCATTATACAGATTGCACTATTTTATGAAGGAGATTCTTTCGTAAATGGAATGACCAGAAGGCTGCAGGACACTTTTCTCGTTTCCGGTAATCTTTTGAATGGATATTTAATTGGTCATTTAATATTAAATTCATTGATAATCCATATTCCATTCCTGATTGTGCTTGTCGGAGGAGATTTGCTTGCCGGAGAGGCCACTGCAGGGACTTATCGCTTATTAATTACAAGGCCTGTTTCAAGATTCAAATTGTTACTTTCCAAATTTTTTGCCGGTTCTATTTATACAGCATCGTTATTGCTTTTTCTCGCCATAATGAGTTTGGGATTAAGTTTGATGATTTTTGGTCATGGTGACTTAATTGTATTCACAGGCAAAATTCTGATTTTCTCGCAAGATGATTTATTATGGAGATTTGCATTAGCATACGGTTTTGCCTTAATTGGAATGATAACAGTTTTTTCCCTATCATTCCTTGCATCTTCGCTTGTAGAAAATGCTATTGGACCAATTGTAGCATCAATGTCTGTGATTATTGTATTATTTATACTTTCTGCTTTGCAATTTGACTTTTTCGAAGCAATTCGACCCTATTTATTTGTAATACGAATGAATGACTGGAATAAATTCTTTAGTTATAACATAGATTATTCAACGATTTGGAAATCCCTTGAAATATTAATTGGGCACATTTTAGTGTTCTTTGGTATTGCAGCTTACATTTTTAATAAAAAAGATATTTTGAGTTAGGTGAATTATGAAAAAAATGATTTTGTTCCTATTTATAGTCTCAGTTTCATTTCTTTATGCAAAAGATCCAAATATTATTCTTGACAAAGTTAAGAACAAATTGAACAAAGTAAATGATTATTCTGTTGATATCACAATAGATGTAAATGCAGATTTTGTACAAATGCCTCCCAGGAAAGCACAAGTTTTCTTTAAAAAGCCGGAGAAGATGAGGATTAAATCTGATGGATTTGCAATTTTACCAAAACAAGGTATAAATTTTTCACCCGTAAAATTTCTTAATAACGAGTACGATGCCATTTATATAAAGAGTGAAAAACTTAACAGTACTCAAGTTGATGTTATAAAAATTATTCCCAGAAGTGATTCTTCGGAAATTACTCTGGCTACAGTTTGGGTAGATGAGGTAAATAATATAATAAGAAAAATTGAAGCTGTTACTAATCGAGGTGGTGCCTTTACAATGCAATTCGATTATTCATCTTTTATTAAATGGGGATTACCTGATAAAATGGTTTTTTCTTTTTCAATCAAAGGTATGAGAATCCCCAATATGGCACCTGAGAATATTGATGATAAAAAAGAGATGATTAATCCCAAAAATGTCGATGGAGAAGTAATTGTCAAATATTTCAATTATAAAATCAACAAAGGGATTGATGATAAAATATTCAATGACGATGTGAAGAAGTAAAAAGAATGAGTTAATTAATAATCCCGCAGGAATACTCTTCCGGAGCGGGATTTTTTTACAAGTATTTGAAATTAAGCACTTGTAACGAAGTCAACTGCATTTTAACTAAACGAACAGTGATTATTTATTTTGAATTTTGAATAAATACTATTTTACAATCCAACCAAGATAAAAGCACCCCAGTAGTAAGGAACTTTGTATTTCTTTTTAATTTTATTTTGAGCATACTTGAAAGAATTCTGTAAGTCTTTTGTATGAATCCACCTTGTATAAAAGTTTGTCATCATTATTTGAGTAGCCTCATCGTCAACTTTCCATAAACTCATTATGATTTTCTTAGTTCCGGCAACTCTAAAAGCTCTTTGCAAACCATAGACACCTTCACCTGAATGAATTTCTCCTAAACCTGTTTCACATGCCGAAAGTATAACAAGTTCAGTATCATCCAAATTTAAATATTGCGCCTCGAAAGCTGTTAGAATTCCATCATCATTTCCGAGAGAATTCAAACTATTATTATCCGAAATTGTGTAACTAGCACCTGTAAAGAGCATGCCGGCCCTTAATAATGGATTTTCCTGCGATTTTTTAAAATCTATCCCCAATACATTTGTTCCGTTATTTGCAATCATTTCTTCATTCTCAGTTTCAGATAAAAAGAAAGCATGCGTAGCAATATGAAGTATTGTAGGACTTGAAATGCTTTTCACAGTCTCCTCCATTGCCGAATCTCCTAAATAAACTTTAGAATTTATTCCGGCATCAAGCAAGAGTTTTTGTATGTTTTCTACTTCAGTTTTTGTGCCGGGAAGTGGAGCAAATGTATAATCTCTGTCTGCTGACCTAATTAAACTCCCCATAGAATTTTCAGGTAATTCAGATTCAATAGGTTTCAATGTATTATGATAGGAATAATCGTAGTTGGGGAAACCGAAAAGTACTGCATTTATTGAATTATTATCTAAATCTTCTATTGATGCGGAGAAGTTAACTAAATCTCGGGAGGATGTTGTAATTTTCAAGTTGAGTTCATCCGCTAAATATCTATTTGAGGATGGATTTTTTAATGTAAGTAAATTAATGTGATTATAAACACCGTCCGGTGAAATTACTACTTGAGAAATACCTTTCAGTAATTTTTGTACTGGTTCCCAATAATAAGAATAGAGTTTACTATACTTGTTTTCGAAAGAATTTTTATCTTTGTATAATATATTTCCTTTATTATTATTGTTATATTCCTTGTATATTTTGTAATAATCATTTTCGAGCATTTCGCCATTTTTTAATAATACTAATAAAGGTGTTTCAAATTGATTTGTGAGTATGAATACTGCATAATTGATTGATTTTGCAAGAATATTAATTTCACTTTGGTGGAAGCGGATTATCTCGATAACAGCTTCATTTTCGGGAATTTTATTCTTAATATCGATAAATTCAAGCTGCCTTTTCTCAAATTCTGAAGTAAACAGTTCTGATGATTTAGCGAGTTCTTTCTCAAGTTTGTTTGCATAAATTTCTACGGAATCTCGGTTAATCTTTTTTGATACTAATTCGCTGTTGGTCATTTTATATAATGCTGCCAAATATTCTTTTTGAGAACGCCATTCATCAAATTTTGTAATTAATTCAGTATCTAAGCTTTTCAAAATCCTTTTCTTTACTTTAATATTCGAGTTCAATAGTAATCCTTTGGAGAAAATTACATCATTGAACATTTCGATTATAAGTTTAGGATTATCTTTTTTACGTTTCATTACAAATGAATAAAAGAATTCAAATCGATTTTTCAATGTGTTCCAATAGGATTCCTTTTCGTTTTCTGATAAATTGATTGAATTCTGCAAATAAATTACTTTATTCATCTTAAGAGATTTCAAATAATACTTTTCGGCTTCTTCCATATTTTGCAATGCTTCATTTACAATTGCCAAACTAAATAAAGTCTCAACAACTGCAGGATGATTTTCCGAAAAAATATTCTGTTCCATTTCTAGACATTTTGTGAAATAATCTTTTGCTTTAACGAAATCTTTCTTTTCCAGATAAAGATTCCCAAACTGTTTCAAACAGTTCGATTTAATGGGGTGGTCAGAACTGAATAGTCGCAAACTCATCTCGTAGGCATCTACAAGCAATTTATCTGCTTCTGCGAACCTTTTTTGTTTAATGTACAAATTTCCGAGATTAACAATTTTTCTGATAGTTTCTTGATTATCACCCTTGTAAATTTTTTTATCAATTTCAATGGATTCTTTATAAAGTATTTCAGCATTATCGTACTGTTTCAATTCTTCCAAGATCAATGCATGATTACTAATACCTCGTGAAAGTAATGGATTATCTTCCTTTAAAAGCCTTCTGATTAATTCTATAGATTCTGTAGCATACTTTTCTGCTTCTGAATATCTACCTTGATTTAATGTGAGAACTGCAATATTACCCAAACTTTTAGCAATATCATAATGATCGCCCTTATGTATCCTTCTGTACATTTCAAGAGATTTGAAAAATAGCGGTTCCGCATCACTGTACCTGCCTTTTTCTTTATATAACACAGCTAAGTTATTCAAATCTGAAGCAACATTATGGTTATCCTTACCTTTATAAATTCTATTCCTCATTTCCAATGATTTATTATAAAATTCTTCAGCATGAGAATATTTTCCCATATTGAAATAAATATAAGCCATATTGTTGTACATAGTCGCAAGATTATTATTGTCGGATTTAAAGATTCGCTGAAACATTTCAGTAGCTTCCTTACAGTATATTTCCGCTTCGGCAAAACGAGATTGGCGCAAAAGTAAAATAGAATAATTGCCTAATCCGTTAGCAAGATCTTCATGGTCTGATTTGAAGAGTCTTCTTCTCATAGCAATAGATTCGAGATGTAATTTATCCGCCTGATCATATTTACCTAAATAATAATATATATTTCCCGTATTGCATATCGTGGAAGCTAATGCTTGGTTATCATCATTATAAAGCCGCCTATACATTGCTAACGACTCAAGATAATACTTTTCAGCTTCTGAAAGATTACCGGAATTCTTGTAAAATAAACCTATGTCGTTCAAAATACTTGCAATGTCTTTATCGTCACCTGGGTAAACTTTTTTGCCTAAATCTAATGCTTCTTTATATTTTGATAGAGCTTCATCGGATTTACCTTTATCGTCTAAAACACCAGCTAAATAACAAGTGGCCGTTACCAAAAGTGGGTGCAAAATTTCGTGTTTTACTGTAAAACTTTCTATGCATTTTTGAAAATAATACTCAGCGCTATCCAACTCTCCCAAATAATAATAAGTTTCACCCATTTTGCTATAAGTTATTCTTGTATTAGTATCATTATTCCTGAATTCATTTTTTGCGTTTTCTAAAGCAAGATATGAAAATTTGAGAGAAGTCTGAAAATCATTTTGCTGAAAATAAAAACCGGCAGAATCGTTTAGAGTTTGCCAGTTCATACCAAATGAAATTGAATGTGAGAGACTCAATGTTATTAAAATTATTAATATACTATGAATTTTTTTCAGTTTGAATTTCATAGAAACTTTATAATTTCTCCAAATTTCGATAATATTTTGTTTGCAATTTAATTCTCTTATTTAACGAAGTTTATTTCAATATTATCAGAGTCATCAATCTTCCAAAAATATTTGCCTTCGTTAATTTTCATCTTCATTGAAGGAGTGAATGTAAATTCAGTTGCATTATATAATTCTTTCATAAAAATTATCATCTTCTTACTATCCAATAGGTAAAACATTTTACCTTGTTTATTCCACTGCAAAGTTAGTTCTTCTTCTAAAAATGCAGTAGATCCATCAGGTGGGAATTGAGGAGGTTCGAAAATTCCCCCTCTTGAAGCAGAAGATAAAGTTGTGTATGCGGAATACCTCTGTATTGTTTCTTTAATACTTGGATCCGGTTTAGAAATTTTAAATTTGAGTAATGTAGGTGTTTTGACAATTTCCTTTATACTAGCATTTTTATTAAAATGCACAATCAGAGACCCGCCGCAGCATATCTTAATTTCATCACCTATCTCAATTATTTTAGATGATTTTTCCTTATCAAAATACTTTTGGTTTATAAAAACTGAGTCCTTAGATCTGACAATTTCTCCAACTTCATCTTGAGCATTAGAAATTGAAAAGCAAAACAATAAAATTAGGCAAGAAATAATTATTTTTCTCATTTTATCCTCAATTATATTTATTTATTATAGTTACATCTCATTTATATCAATTCTAATCTGATGAACTTTCTCGGATTTATAATGTTTTATTAATAAGCTCATCAATGTCAATAATTATCTTTTATGTTACATTTCCTTTTAAGGAAATTGTCTCCAAAGAACTAGTTATAAAAATAATTGGGAAACAACAAAATATACTATCAATAATCATTCCTAAAAAAATATTAGTAATGCTTATTTTATTATAGATAGTATCAATAATTTTATTATTGTTTTGAATCAAATTAAATAATAATAGTCAGGATTCCTCGAAAAATTATGTAGTTATGAGCAATGAAATGGTAGTGACTCACTTAAAAAATGTGGAGTAATTCCTCCATCAGAGTAATGATATTAATTTTTACTTTATATCAGCAATAATAAAAAGTGGGCAATCACTTTGAAATTGCCCACCTGAGATAATTGTTGATCATTATTTCTGTGATTTATTTCTGAAAAACCAGAATTATGGCGAAACTTTAGTACCATTTTGCAAATATACCATTCTTTCTTTTCTGATATTTTTGTCAAATAATCATAGAAAAAACAAACCGCAAATAAACTAAACAGGATAAATACATAAAATATTACTCAAGGTCCTCATTTAGGTTTGAAATTACTTTTTGTTTACTAAGTGCGTCAGTATCATATCTTGGAAGACAGAAATGACAACCATTATATCCACTATCTTTAATTAATTTGGCAGCTTCATTAAGATCCTTACATAATAATTTATTGTGATTGTGCATTAATGATACCCAGTGACAGTCCATTTTATGTATTTCCAAAGTTCTTGTATTAGCAACATGCCAGTTGGGATTAAATCTATAAAGATATCGTAGAGTAACCTTTGATTTATCGGCACTGACAGATAACACTCTGAATGCAATATAGCCGGCAGCTTCGCCTTCCTGAGCCTTGCTAATATAAGTATTTCCGGCAACTGCATTAACACCAAATTTTGTATAGCCTGTATTTGGAATACTTACTGTTTCTAAGTCTGCTTCTCCAATATTTCCTAAATCCACGACTCCCTTTTGCTTCAAGTTGTTTGCCCAAAACTTACCTTGGTAATAATAAAGGTCTCCTCCGATAAATTTTCCTAAGTTGTTAGTAGAAAAGTCGAAACTATCTCCATCCTCCAAAATTGCCTGAAGAAGGTTGTGGGTGTGAAATGCCTTTTGTATATCGTAAAAGTAAGGAAATCCATTCAAGAGATTATTGTCAATATCAGCAGCCCGGTAAAGAGCAGATAACAAGTTGCTTTCATGGGGATCTGAGAAGAAATAATTTCGGGGATAAGTAGAGAGAATCTGATGTGCTTCTAGTATCAGTTGGTCAGCAATTCTTGCTCCGGACTGACCGAAATGATCAATCATTCTTTGACGAAGTACCCAAGCGGCTCCTCCAATTACTGTCCCACCGGTATGGCCTTCAAGGTTGAAATTGTCTTTTCCCTGGTACTGTCTTGTATTGTTCAGATCTCTTGGTGAAGAAGTATAACCTTCTCCATGCCTCGATTCATTCGTAAAACTGCTCGCAAAATAATCTGCAAAACCTTCATCCATAGCATAGGCTTCTGTATAATTGTTTGGCCAACCTATATAACCGTTATACTCGTGGTTAAGCACATTATGGGTGCATTCGTGATAAATAACATCACTGCTTCTTGCGAAGTTGTTAGTGCCAAATGTCATAGGATTACCGGCATATGCATTACTAAAGGAATAGTTCACTTGAGCATTAAACCTGTTTGTACCATCTAAGTTTACCCATGAATATCCTAATTCGGAAAGTAGCCAGTCATGGTAAAGGTTCATATGATAGAATAGATTAATATGGTCTCTGTCTGTGTCTGTCCAGGTTTGGTTACAAGTTCCTCCGGGGTTGTAATTTCTATTCACAACATAATCATTACCATTATTGTCTCGTACTCTAGCATACGGTCCTTCCAGTCTGAAAATTGCTTGATGAGGAAAGAAAATCTCCACCCACCATGGAATATGAGCACTAAATACTCCTGATTGGTTTGTGGTACTATTACCAACACCAAGAATCTCAACGGTATTGTGCTGCAAAGGCATTGTACTTACTGTATCAGTTGGATTGGTTGGATAAATTTCACCTCTTACAGTACCAGAAACCGTAGCTCCGGGGAAATTTGCTGTATAGGAAGAAATAATTTTTCCATCTAAAGCATCCACTATAAAATACTTCTCTGTCTCAGGATTTGTTTGCTCTTCAGATAGTATGAACATCCAAGCAAGATGATGCAAAATTTCCCCATCTTTTATTTCAGGATAAATGATAAGTGTACTATCCTTATCAATCATCTTCTCGGAATATTTTTTTGGATAAGTCTTAGTTGCAATACTTACAGCCTCACTTAGTTTTACCACCGGTTTTGTATTTACTTTTATATCAGGAAGATAATTTGTCAAATAAGAATGAACCTTGCCGTCTTGGGATGTTTCTAAACTAACACAGGCGTCGTAGACAGGAATACCTTTGTAATATTGAGCGTATTTGATATGCCACTTTTTATTGATATTTTTTGCGCTGATAAGTTTTAGGTTTTCAGCATCAACTTTGAAAGTAGTTTTGTGTTCTTTAATAAATTCCTTAAAAGCTGCTTCAAGATTTTCTTTAGTCAAAGGAACTTTTCCTTTTTTTAAAATCGAAGGATAAGAATCTATTTCTAGAACTCTGTTCGGGATTTTAGTGAATGAACTATCTGTTAACCTGGCTTTTTGTCCAAAAGATAATATTGATTTTATTACCTTTTTATTACCCTTAAACATTTCCGGATTTTTTTTAGAATTTTTTTTCATATCAACTCCTACATTTATCTGAAAAAAATTAAATTACAAATTGTTTAATAAAAAGAAAACTTTTAATCTGCAAAGTAATGTTTAACTATAAATACTCCAACAAAATATTGTTAGTTATTTAGTATTTATTGAACTCTCCTTATCTAAAATACAACTTACAAAAATTATATGAATTATCGTAATAATTGATTGAATTTATATCAGTTTAAGATTTATTATCTTGCAAATAATTTAATTATTATCATAAAAAAATATTATTTTTCCTAAGTATAGCAACGAGTAGAGGTTGTACTTAATCTTTTATCCTGCATTTTTGAATGTGTTTCTTCAGTACTTGATTTCCGATTGTTTATTGTCAAGAGTTTAAACTCTTTCGTGGGGATGTAGAGCGACAGATTTAAGATATAAACAATCAATTGCTATTACTTTTGTATTGATCTAATGAGCTGCATGAGTAAGGTCCTCCGTGGTTATTGAGGCAGGCGGTATTGTAATTATTAAGAACTTTCAAGTTGTTAAATAATAGATTACTTTATTCAATGAAAATGAGACTGCGTTACCGGAGGTAGTCCTTACTTTCATTATTTTATCTCTAATTGAAATATAAATAATATAATTACGTTTAGAGCACTATTGACTTAAGAAATTCATTCCTTTTTTGATTAGATTATCCAATCATGTATCCAGCAAAAAAGTAATTGTATCATGTCAGATTATCAATCAAAAAAAATATCAAATGGAAAAATTAGAACAATT
>MHAC01000057.1:0-17216 GCA_001804565.1 Ignavibacteria bacterium GWF2_33_9
ACTCCACTGAGCTTCGGACCAACAAATCCCTTCCCTCAGCTTTTGAACCGCTCATTGAATATTGCATTTATATTAAAGGAAACCCGGAAAGATAAAGTAGAGGAAAGATATACATTCGTGCAGTTACCTCCGATTCTCGACAGGTTAGTCCTACTTCCTAAAAAGAAAGGATATAATTTTATTTTAGTGGAAGAAGTAATAAAAGCAAACGCTGCATTGCTTTTCCCAGGATTGGAAATTACGGCTGCCTATAATTTTCGTGTTACACGTGATGCTGATTTGGAAATTGCTGAAGATGAAGCTGAAGATTTATTAAGTGAAATTTCCGAACAAATAAAGCATCGCAGATGGGGTTTGGCTCCTGTTCGTTTAGAAGTTGGACCAAATTTTCCTCAGGATTTGCTTAATTTCATGTCTGAATATTTGGATTTAACATTAAATGATGTTTATGTATATTCAAGACCTTTGGGTTTGCCGGATTTAATGGAATTTAATAAATTGGATTTGCCTGCATTAAAGGATAAACCATTTAATCCAAATGTTATAAAGGATTTCCAGGGGGACGATAAAAGAGTTTTTTCAGCAATTTCCAAAAGAGATTATTTTGTGCATTTGCCTTATGATTCATTCTCCAATTCAGTTTTGAAATTCATTAATTCTGCATCTGTTGACCCGGATGTAGTTTTAATTAAAATTACACTATACAGGACTGATAAATCATCACCGGTATTGGCAGCATTGATTCGTGCCGCAGAAAACGGGAAAAGCGTTACTGCTTTTGTGGAATTAAAGGCTCGGTTTGATGAAGAAAATAATATAGTATGGTCTCGCAAACTGGAAAGTGCAGGTGTACACGTAGTATATGGTGTCCCCAGATTAAAGACTCATTGCAAAATTGCATATATTGTTCGAAAAGAGGCAAATAAATTCAAAACATATTTACATCTTGCATCAGGTAATTATAATCAAGTTACTGCAAGGCTTTATACGGATGTGGGGGTTTTCACAACAAATCAACGATTTGCACAAGATGCAGCACAATTGTTCAATTATCTTACTAGCTATTCATACCCGACCAAATGGAATGAATTTATTGTAGCACCAATAACGTTATACAATAAAATTGTTGATTTAATTGATAAGGCAATCGAGAAAACAACTGCTGAAAATCCGAGTATTATATTTGTGAAAATGAATCAATTAGCACATAAACATGTTATTGCAAAACTTTATGAAGCTTCTCAGGCTGGAGTACAAGTAAAACTGCTTGTCAGAGGTGTCTGCTGCTTGAAACCGGGTTTATCAGGGATTAGTGAGAATATCGAAGTTCGCAGTATCCTTGGTAGATTTTTGGAACATTCAAGAATGTTTTATTTCAAGTTTGGTGATGAAGAGGAATACTATATAGCAAGTGCTGATTGGATGACAAGGAATTTCCATAATCGGATTGAATTGATGTTGCCAATTTACGACAAAAATGTACAAAATCACTTAAAACAAATTCTGGAATATCATTGGAAAGACAATAAATCATCCTGGAGATTGAATTCAGATGGATCCTATACGCAAATAACTCCCCGAGAAGGAGAAGAACCTTTTAATGTACAGCAGTTTTTTATAGGATCAACATTCAATTTCAGGAAAAAGACAAAGAAATAATTAACTTAGCATTTGTAGTACTTCACTTAACATCATTGCAGTTGCACCCCATAAGTTCTTACTATGATGAACTTTCCAATGGGGGACAGTAGCGTGGAATGATTCAAATTCCCAATCCTCCATAATCAAATTATCCGGGTTCATGAGGTAATTTAATTTGACGAGAATTAATTCCTGTACCTCATCTTCATTTATTATGAAATCAGGCATTTTGTCAATAATACCAATGAATGGTTTTACAACTGAATTTGAGGGCATTACATAAAAATCTGAAATCTGCGCCAAAACGCTTATACTGTTTGAAGGTACACCGATTTCTTCTTCAACTTCACGAAATGCTGCTTCCAATGGAGTTTCTCCATCTTCAATTTTCCCGCCGGGGAATGAAATTTGACCTTTATGACTGGCAATAGTTTCACTTCGAATTGTGAGTATAATTGAAATATCATTATCTTCATCCGGAACGAATAGCAGCATAACAGCGCTTTGCATTGAATCTGCCCTTGGTTTCATACTGCGATAAGGAAAATTGTCAAAAATTGGCATCACTCGCAAATGTGCTTCCCTTCCGGGTAATTTATCATAATCATAAAATTTGATAGTCTCAATAAAGGACTCTAAACTTATCTTATTTATTTTGTCTGTATCACGCATTATTCTATATATGCAGCTTTTTGTATCTGGTCCAGATTAGTAATCGGATTATCCGGATTCAGATTTTTATTTAAGAATTTATAAATCTTAAGACGAATTTCTCTCGCATTTTTGATATCGATTCTATTAAATGAATGGCCGCCGGGAGCATCTTGAAAAACTTCATATTCGAATTTCTTGTTTTCTGCTTTAAGTGCCTGTATTAAATGTTCGACTTCAATATAATTCACATCATCATCATTTGTATTTGTATGTATGAGAAGTGGGCAATCAAAATCCTTTACATTCCACACGGGGGAGCGTTTTTTGTATTCTTCAAGATTATCCATTGCAGTTTCACCAATATGATGTGGCGAAGAATATAAATCTCTATATTCATCATCATAGTATCCCATTCTCATTACTAAATCCGAAACGGGAACTCCTGCATAAACAGCTGCATAATTTTTTGAAAATTTCGACCCTGACATAAAGGCAATAAGACCGCCATGACTCCAACCAACAATTCCGACTTTGTTCTTATTTATGAAGTCATAATTATCTATCATATACTGTCTTGCTGCATCGCAATCATCAACTTCTAATCCGCCATAGTCTATATTATTATAATATCCTTGGCCATATCCGGTACTGCCACGATATTCAGGACAAACAATAATGTACTTTTGATACAGCAATTCTTTGATGATATGAGTGTGATAAGTAGTAAAATCAGCATGTACACCGCCATGAGGCAGAACTATCAGAGGATATTTCTTAGATAAATCAAGTCCTTTTGGGATGAAAATATAACTCCAAAATTTAAGTGGATTATTTGCTCCCATAGCATTTGGATTATCTACTTTCCAGCGAGGGGGACCTGTGATATATACTTTGTCAATGAATGCCTTGTCTCCGACTCTTTGATACCAGAGATTGTCGTCGGTTTTCTTTTCCAAAACGTCCAAACGGTGATTTAATGCTTCAATTTGCTTGGAAAGGAAATCCATCTCTTCATTTTGTGCAAATGCAAATGAATTTATTAAAACTAAAAAATAAAAGACTAGCCTTTTCATTGACAACTCCAACTTAATGAAAATTCAAATTAAGGAATTTTAATAAATAATAAAAATATCTCAAAGGAATTTTTTGAGTACTGCCAAAAATGCATCCCTGCCATAACCGGTATGCGATGAAGTTGGTATTACATCTACTTTGAAAGAGCAATTCGATGTTAAGTATTTCCATTCATCAACTCTGTCTTTTGCCTGGCTTTTGGTGATTTTGTCACATTTCGTAAGAACAATCACATATTGCTTTTCGTGGTTTTCAAGCCATTCAATCAAAGATAAATCAATTGGCATTGGGTCGTGTCGGGAATCAATCAGTACAGTAACAAATTTCAATTCATTTCTTTTCTCAAAATAGGTGTAAATCATCTTCTTCCATTCACTGCGGGAAGTTTTGCTAATTTTTGCATAACCGAATCCCGGCAAGTCTGCCAGAATGAACTTATCGTCAACCGAGAAGAAATTGATTGCTTTGGTCATACCTGGATTGGAACTTATCTTTGCCAGCTTTTTGCGGTTAACAAGATTATTAATAAAACTGGATTTACCAACATTAGAACGACCGGTAAAAGCAAATTCAGGTAAATTAGTTTTAGGATATTCATCAGATTTATTTGTACCAAAGATAAAATTTGCATCAATGAATTTCATTTTAATTCTTCCTCAAAAATAAATGACTACGAAAAATATAAGGTCCAAGTTCAGAAGTTAATACACCGGAAATCATAATTAAACCTCCCATTATTTCAAGACCGGAAAAACTGATACTGAAAACGAAAATTGAAGTAATCGAAGCTACAATCGGCTCCAACGAAAATATTAAAGCTGCTTTCACAGGTGTTGTAAATTTCTGATATGCTGTGTGAATGAACGTAACAAACAACGAAGCAATTATTCCATTATATGCTACTGCTGAAACAAGTTTGGAATCAAGTATAAAGAAAAAGTTACTGTAATCAAACACAAAAAAAGTAATACTTGAGACTACACAAATAAACAAAAATTGAAGGAATACCATTTGCACGGTAAAATTCAATTTAGTTTCGTCTTTTGTGAACAGGTCCATTAGTGTAACATAAAATGCCCAGAATAACGTGGAAAATAAAGTGAGCAAATCTCCCAGGTTCAAATGTCCGAAATCCGGACGACTGAACATCCAAAGCCCTAATGTGGCAAGTATTACGCCAATTTTGGAAAAAATCTGTACTTTTTTTCTTTCAAGAAACCAATAAACGAATGGTACTAAAGGAACTGCCAAACCAGTTATGAAAGCAGATTTTGGGACAGTGGTGAATTTTAACCCATAAGTTTGAAGCACAAAGCCTCCTCCATAAAGCAGACCAAGAATTATTCCTTTACGCAAGGTTTCTTTGCTGATAGGAAAAATTTTTCTATAGAATATTGCTAACAGCAGTACCAATGCTAATCCAAAGCGAAGAAGCACTAAAAAAGAACCATTGGTACTTTCTAAACCAAGTTTAGTGAAAATGAAAGTAAAACCCCAAATTAGAGTTATTAATCCCATTGTCATATCTGCTTTATATTGCTTCATTTTTTCAGTGTTTCAAGACGTTTTATTCTTCTTCTTATTCAATGTAACACAATTTAGTTTTTTAGTAAATTTTTTTTCGTAATTTTAGATTTTAACAAAATGTAAATTATCTTTTCATTTATGAAACTTGAACAAAATACTATAACTGCTTTAGATAATTCAGGAATGGGTTCGATTTTAATTGATTTTCATCAACAAATCAGAAATTCAATAAAAAAAGTAAGTCATTTCCCTAAGCTCGAAAATTTAAGAAAAATCAATAAAATTGTAATATTTGGAATGGGTGGTTCTGCCATCAGCGGAGATTTAGCAAGAAATTATATCTCTGTAAATCATCACGAAATTGATTTGCCTATTACAATCATTAGAAATTATAATATCCCTGTTTGGGTTGATGAAAATACATTAGCAATAGCAATTTCTTATTCAGGAAATACTGAAGAAACTTTGTCCTGTTTTGCTCAGGCAGCGAAAGTAACTAAAAACCTGATAGCAATAAGTTCAGGAGGACAAATCAAAGAAATTTGCAACGAACATAATATTCCTTTTTTAGAAGTGCCGGGAGGATTTCAGCCTCGTGCAGCATTAGGATATTTATTCACAACAATCACAACTTTTCTTTTACTGAATTTCTGCAAAATTTGCGAAGTATCCAAAGCAACAATTGAATTCCAGATACTAGCTGATTATCTTGAAATGAAAGGTAAAGAGTACAGTGTAGTTTCTGAAGATAATTTCGCTTTGGAAATTGCACAGGAAATTGCAGGAAAAACGGTTGTGATTTATAGTTCCTCGGATGTTCTTGATGTTGTGAATTTGCGTTGGAGAGGTCAAATTCAGGAAAATTCCAAGAATCTTGCCTTCGGAAATTTGTTCCCCGAAATGAATCATAATGAAATCAATTCCTATATGCATCCTGAGAAATCTATTGAAAATCTAGCATTGATTTTTTTAAGTGATAAAGCGGACAATCCAAAAGTTTTCGAAAGAATTTTAGCAACAAAAGAAATTCTTTCCGAAAAATGCAAAACAGTGCTTCATTTAGAAGGTCAGGAAGATATATTTTTGGTGAGGTTGTTCGATTTAATATATCTTGCAGACTGGGTGAGTTATTATTTAGCAATTCTTAATAATGAAGATCCTACACCAATACCTTTAATCAGTAAGTTGAAAAAAATAATGTCAGGAATTTAAGGTGGAAAACATGGAAAAAGTTGCAGTAATTATGGCTGGTGGCGCAGGAAATAGATTTTGGCCGCTAAGTAGAATTAATAGACCAAAGCAATTAATAAAATTTGATGATAATTCTTTAACACTTCTGGAAGATGCTATAGAAAGAGCCAAATTATTAATACCAATTGAAAATATTTTCATTATCACAAATCAATATTTGCAAGAACCTATAAAGGAGTTGCTGAAAAAATTACCTGAGGAAAATATTATTGCAGAACCTCTGAAAAGAAATACTGCACCTTGTTTGGGTTTGGCTTCGTCAATTATTTCCGCAAGAATGAGTCAGAAAGGTATTACTCCGGATAAAATTCTGGTTTCAGTTTTAACTGCTGACCAAAGAATTTTTCCTTATGAAGCATTTGCAAGAACAGTCGATACACTTTTAAGATACTGTGAATTCAACGATGTGCTGGCAACAATTGGAGTTCGCCCTGAAAGACCTGAAACAGGATACGGTTACATTGAAGTAGAAGATGAATTTGAACCTTCTTCACGTAATATCCAGATTAAGCCACTCAAATCATTTAAGGAAAAACCAACCGCAAATATTGCATTGCACTATTTCAATTCAAATAAATATTTGTGGAACTCGGGTATGTTTTTCTGGAGATTGGATGTTTTCAATACTAATATGAAAAAATACTATCCTCTGATTGGCGAAAAGATTAATGAAATGCATAATATCCTATCAACAGGTCCTTATAATCCTGATTTAACTCGCCATGATAAGATTTTAAACATATATTCTGCATTCCCTGATATTTCAATCGATTTTGCCTTGATGGAGAAAGCTGAAGAAATCATTGTTGCAAAAGCTGCATTTTCGTGGGAAGATTTGGGTTCTTTCGATACTCTTCCCAGAATTTTTCCAGTTGACAATAAGCATAATTATATTCGTGGTAATGTGACCACTGTTGATGTTGCAAATTCAGTAATAATCAATGCTTCTGAAAAATCAGATATTATTCTTACTGCATTAGGTGTAACGGATTTAGTTATTGCAACTACCGATGATGCAGTTATGATTTGTCCAAAATCCCGAGTACAGGAAGTGAAGCGAATTGTTGAGAAATTACAGAATAATGATAAGTCTAAATGGTTGTAATTTTATTTTAAAAGAAATTAATATTTGCTTTAATTTAGTTGTTTAGAAGTGCATTAGATAATTCGTTTTGCAAAATATGCAGTGGAATATTCAGATTAAGTTCGCCCTTGTTTGCTATCGAAATCCATCCTGTTTCTTCGGACACAATCAAGACAACTGCATCGGATTGTTCGGATAGACCCAGTGCTGCTTTATGGCGTGTTCCCAGATTACGCCCTTTATATTGGCTCATATTTGAAAGAGGCAAAATGCATCTTGCTGCAATTACAGTTTGATTTTCAATAATAACTGCACCATCATGCAAAGCGGATTGATTTTTAAAAATTGAAAAGAGTAATTCCCTGGAAACATTTGCGTGCAAAGGTACACCTGTTTCCATAGTCATTTGTACATTTTGATTTTTAGGAAAAACCAATAGAGCACCTACTCTTTCTCTGGAAAACTCTTTCACTGTTTCAACTAAAACTTCTAATGTTTCATTACTTTTTGCTTTCACAAAAATTGAAAAAATCGGAGATTTGGTAAGCATTACAAGAGCCTTGCGTAATTCCGGCTGGAAAAGTACAATGAAACCGATGAGCCAGATATTCAAAACAGTTTTAATAATCCAGTTCAATGCTTTCATATCCATTGCTTCAGTAAAAAAAGAAAGCACAATCAATATTACAAGCCCAAAGAGGATTTTTATGGCAATTGTATTCTTCAATGCATAGTATATACCTGCAATTATGATTGCAACAATAACCAAATCCATAAAATCAATGAATCTGAATTCCATAAATCCAAGTTTGAATAAATCGAACATTTTTAAGCCTCTTCGCTTATTTGATTATTCGCTCTATCATATCCGTCATGCTTTTCATCTTTTGTACTTTTAGCATTTGACTTGGCATTTTCGTAAGCTTTAATTATATCTGCAACTAATTTATGGCGAACAACATCTTTTTCTGTGAAATATATAAATTCAATACCTTTAATATTATTCAGTATGTCCTTTGCATTTATTAACCCTGAACCTTTGTTTTCAGGTAAGTCTATCTGAGTGATATCTCCGGTGATAATTGCTTTGGAATGCACACCCAGACGAGTAAGGAACATCTTCATTTGTGTTATTGTTGCATTTTGCGCTTCGTCTAAAATGATAAATGAATAATTCAAAGTTCTACCACGCATATAAGCCAGTGGAGTGATTTCAATAATACCTTTTTCAAGTAACACTTTGTATTTTTCCGGAGTGAGCATTTGCTGCAAGGCATCTGTAAGTGGTTTCAAGTAAGGATCGATTTTCTCATTCAAATCTCCCGGTAAGAAGCCAAGTGATTCTCCTGCTTCTACTGCAGGACGAGAGAGAACGATTTTTGAAACCTCATTCCTTCTCAAAGATGCTATTGCCATTGCCACAGCAAGAAATGTTTTCCCTGTACCTGCCGGTCCAATTGCGAAAACAATATCATTTTCCGTTACTTTTTGGAAATACTTCCTTTGTGTTGGGGTTTTTGCCTTAATCACTTCTTTTGCAGCATGCAGAACTACTTCCGAATAGTAATTTTTGTTGAAGAGTTTATCCTCATCGGTATTCACCATCACTAAACCAATTACTTGAGCAACGTCTTCCGGAGACAATGAGCCATTCTTCTTAAGCATGTAAACTAATTCATCGAATGCTTTGCTGATGAGAGTTAATTCTGAATTAGTACCAGTAACTGTAATAGAGTTCCCACGGATATTAAAGTTACTTTTGAACTTACTTTCGATCACATTATAATTTTGATCATTCAGTCCAAGAAACTGGACGAAGTCAATATCATCAAAAACGAACTTTCTTTCTATTAATTCCATAAATTCAAATTTATTAAAAAAAGAAAATTACAAAAAAATATTGAGATTTCTAAAAAGTAAGAAAAATAAATAAAAAACCTCACCAAATTCAGGGTGAGGTTTTGTGAAAAAAAGATACATAAGAGTACTATTGTTTTTCTCCGGCAGTAGCTTCAGCTTCTTCAGCAGCACGTTTATTTCTCCAGTAACGGCGTTCAGCTTTCAGTTCTTCTGGAGTCTTGTCTGCTTTCACAGGGATAGTCAAGACTTGACCCGGATGAATAATGTCAGGATTTTTAATTTGGTCAGTATTGTTTTGCCAAATTTTCACCCAAAGTAAAGGATCGGAATAAATTTCGATTTTACCTGCAATATTCCACAAACAGTCACGATTTTCTGACCAAGTTCCAACAGTATAAGTTGTGATTTTCTTTTCTCTGTAGAGACCTTTAATGTCACGACCGATACCGATAATTCTGTCATAAAATTCAGGTAAAACTGCAATTTTGTTTGAACGCAATTGGTTCAATTCATTTTCCAATGCTTCGACGTCATTTCTTCTATCTGCAAGAACATCGTTCGACAAACCTTTCATTTGACGAACTTTGCCTTCCAACACACCAACTTTTTGACGGAATGCATCAATATCAGCATCTGTAGCACCAACCAATGACAAGATTTCCTTGCGGCAATCTTTATATTGAGCTTTAATTTGTTCTAATTCCGCTTTTGCTTGATTGACTTTTTCGTCAACACTGTTTAATTCTTTTGTAAGATTGTCAACTCTTTGCTGGAAATCGAGAATTCTTGCTTCTGCTTCTTTTCTCTTGAGTTCTGCATCAGGCACTGATGATGGAGGTAATTGTGCTGAAACGAAATTGCTGCTGATTAATAATACGAATAATAAGATTGCTAAATTTTTCATTTCTTACCTCACTACTTATTTGGTGTGTAATCAGGCCAAACATCAGGCCATTTTGACAAACGTTGCTTAATTAAGTCAAGTTCTGAATTACAGTTCTTGAGTTCTGTTTTTCTCATGTTGATTTCATCATTGATTCTGCCTAGTTCAGCTTTTTTGTTTGCAATACCATCCTGAAGTGAACGTTCCTGACGGCGAAGCTCCTGAAGTTGAGCTAATTGCTCTTCTGTAATTTTGAATGAACAACTAGATAGTGTTATAATTCCAATTATTGTAATTACAAGCACACTAATTCTAGTAAGATTTTTCTTGAACTTCATAAAAAATCTCCATAGTTTACTTTTAATGATTTACAAATATACTAAAAAGTATTATACATTTTCCAAATTATTCTAATTTTTTTTTACTTTTTATTAATCTTATTCGTAATTTGTATATTATTTGTTGCCAATTTTCATTTTCTTGAATATTTTGTTTGTTAATTGCGCTTTATGAAAGATAAAATTAAAAAACTAACAAAAGAAACTACTTTGTATGGAGCAGCCCTTGTTATAGGTAGATTTATTAATTTTCTTTTAACCCCTCTTTATACTAACTATCTGACTAAAGATGAGAATGGATTTATAATCTATATTTATACTTTGATTGCATTTATAAATATTGCATATTCATTTGGTATGGAGTCTTCATTTTTTCGTTTCGTAAAAAGTGATGAAAAGTTAGATGCAGTTGCATATAAGTTTAATGAAAAGAAAGTGTTTACGAATAGTTACCTGTCAATTTTATTTCTTAGCGTAATTAATTCACTTATAATTTTTGGATTTTCCGATTCAATAGCTGTCACCATTCCAACTAATGATGCCACTTCAGGATTAATAAAATTAGTTGCTCTTATACCTGTTTTGGATGCATTGGTTTTGATTCCTTTTGCTTATTTGCGCAGCACCAATCAAGCACTTAAATTTTCCATGCTCAGATTTTTGGCAATTATCGTGAATGTGATTGCCAATTTCTTATTCCTTACTCAAACGAATTTTGGAGTTTGGGGTGTGATTTATGCAAATTTGATTTCATCAGCTGTTGCTCTAATAATTTTCTTGCCGATTATTTTTAAACATCTAATCTCCAAAATAGATTTTTCACTTCTCAAACAAATGTTATACTTTGGAATACCTACTTTACCTGCGAGTTTTTCAGCTATAATTCTACAAGTTGCAGACAGACAATTAATGCCATTTCTGACAACTGCAGATAATCTTGCAATATATGGTATAAATTACAGATTAGGTATCCCAATGATGATATTTGTTTCTATGTTTGAATATGCTTGGAAACCATTTTATTTGAATCACTTCAAAGACGCTGACGCAAAAGTACTTTTTTCGAAAGTTCTCACTTATTTTACTTTTGCATCAATGATATTAATTTTGGTATGGACATTTTCTCTTGATTATATCATTCGCTTACCATTTATAGGAGGCAAATTCATCAATCCGGAATACTGGATAGGACTCAGGATTGTTCCGATTGTACTTTGGGGTTATTTTTTCAATGGAGTCTTTACAAACTTGAATGCAGGATTTCTTATACAAAAGAAAACAAAGTATTTACCACTAATTGTCGGAATAGCAGCAGTTTCAAATGTAGTTATCAATTTACTCGTTATTCCTAAGTACACATACTTTGGTGCAGCTTGGGCAACTTTTGCTGCATATTTAATTGAAGCAGTTGTCATTTACTATTTTGCAATGAAAATATATCCAATTAAATATGAATGGGGAAAGGTATTCAAAATAATAATTCCGGCTACTATAATATTACTTTTTGAAAGAGCGATATACTCATATGAGATAAATTTAACTTGGCTCCTTTTCGAAAGAATGGCTCTCATGGTAATCTTTGCAGTTTCTATGTATTATCTTGGCATAATAAAAAGCATAGACTTATCGTTTATAAGAAGATTAATTAAACGTAAATAATATTTTCTTTATGCAACAGGATTCGGAAAAAAAACAATTAAATAATTTGGAAGATATCGAAATAGTGAATTCGATTGTTGCAGGAAATAAGAATGATTTTCAAAAAATCGTCAAGAAATATAAGAGAATTATTTCTTCAGTTGTAAGGCGAACAATAAGAAATCCTATAGAAGCCGAAGATTTGGTTCAGGAATCCTTCATAAAAGCTTATAATGCTATTCAGAGTTATAATCAAGTATATAATTTTTCTTCTTGGCTTGTAAGAATTGCAACAAATCATTGTATTGATTATTTACGTAAAAAGAAGATGGAAACAATTTCTTTGAGTGGAAAGAATTTGGATGATGAAAGTGATTATGAATTGGATTTTCCGGACGAAAATACTTTGCCGGATGATGAATTAATCAATTCAGAAACAATACGAGTGATTAACAAATCAATTAATGAGTTACCCGAAAATTATAAAAACATAATCAGGCTGAGATTTATTGATGAATTAGATTATACAGAAATTTCCAAGGTGCTGAACATCCCTTTAGGAACGGTAAAAGCCACAATATTTCGTTCCCGAAAACTCCTTCAGGCAATATTACGCAAAAATAAAATTTATAATGACAGCAATTTAAATTAAATTTTTATCAAAAAAAATTTAATTTAAATTTGAATTACAGAAACATATTTTATCTAATTTCGTACTATTCTATAAACTTCTTTTGGAAAATATGTTCAAAAAATTTGTATCATTACAATTAATTTTATTTTTATTACTCTCCTATAACTCATTTTCACAAAAAAATGAAGCAAGAACATATAGTGTTCAGGATTGTATAGATATTGCATTGTCCCAAAATTTGGATATTTTGGGAATGAAAGCAGGTGTGGAAGCATCGAAATCAAGCATAAAAAGTGCATTCGGTCAGTATCTTCCGGCAATTCAATTCAACATGGGATACTCACGACAATTGAATTCAAACGGAGGACAAACTGTTAATGTTGGCGGTCAGATTATTCCTATTGGAGAAACACCTCCAAATTCATATAATATGGGTGTAAGTGCCGGAATGAACCTCTTCGACGGTTTTGGCCGTGAAGCAAATTTCAAAACCGCAGAAATGACTTTTCAGAAAAATCAATTGACACTCGAGCAAACTAAAGTGTTTGTGAAATTAAGCATTTACAGATTATTTTTCGATTATGCTTATAAAAAGCAAATTGTTCAAACAAGAATTGAAAACTTGAATTCAGGTAAAAAAGAATTAGAAAGTATTCAGGCTAAGGAAAAAGCCGGAATTACTCCGAGTTACGTTGTATATTCTAAGGAAGCAGAAATAGGAGCTCTTGAACTTGATTTAGCCAGAGCAGAAAATGATGTGGATATTGCAAGAGCTAGCATCTTGAGTTTGATGGGACTCAATCCTACTTCAAAATCAGATTTCAGTTTATCTAATATTAATACCGATGTGACAACTATTGATTTTGATACATTCCGTAATCGTTTTGGTGGAATTGATGTTCTTGTTACAGAAGCACTGAAAGAAAGAAATGATTATAAATCACAACTGAAAAGCAATCAAGCATCATATTCCAGGATTACATATGCAAGATCATCTTATTTTCCTACATTAGGTTTCGGTGGCGGTTGGTCCTGGAGTAACACAATTTTTGATGAATTTTCGCAGAAAGGAAGGTCATATATTGGACTGAACCTCAGCTTGCCAATTTTTACAGGATTTACTACTGATGCTGCTGTGCAGCAAGCTGAATATGATTTCAAATCGCAGGAATATGCAACATATTCGAAGGAACAGCAAATAAGAACCGAAATTGAGCAGTCCATGCTTAATTTGAATGCTTCCGAAAAACAAATAAGTATTGCAGTCAAATCTTTAAATGCTGCAACAATGAATTACAAAATTTTGCAGGAAAGATTCAATGTTGGAACTGCAAATATAACCGAATTAATTCAGGCGAATAATCAATATTTAACAGCAAAAATAAATCAAATAAGCAGTGCATTTGCTTACTTACTTGCCCAAAAGGAACTTGAATACGCAACTGGGCGTATGAACTAAATAAATTAGATTATAACATATTAAATAGAGGATACTATGAGTGATTTTTTCGACGATAATCAGAATAAACAAACAGAACCTACGGAACAGGAAAATCAAAGTTTCTTGTCTCAGCAGGAAAAACTGAGAAGTATGCAGCCCGGCTATGGAGAATATAATAAAGAATATAATTTAGTGGATTACAGGGTTGGTTTTGGCAGAAGATTTGGTGCTGCAGTAATTGATATTGTATTTGCAGGTATTATAACGTCTATTTTGTATTATGCAACGGGTCTTTTGGATGATATAGCATTAATGGGCTTTGCAGCACTTACTGATCCTGAGTTAATGCAAGAGTTTGCAATGAATTCTATCCCAATATCATTTTTAGTTTCATTAATATATTTCTCAACTGAAATTTTACTTGCAGGTACACCCGGGAAATATTTACTCAGAATTATTATTGCAGACGAGAATATGAGATATGCTTCTTATGGGAAATTATCAAATAGATTCATTCTAAAACATTTGGATGTTGTATTCCTGGGGATTTTCATACTAACATCATTAAAATGGGTTCAGACAATATCTTCATTTGTAGGTTGGCTGATATTTGCAGCGTTCCTTTTTGTTTTGGGCAAGAAAAAGCAATCTTTGTATGACACAATTTCCAAAACTGCGGTATATTTCAAAAAAGAAGTTGACGCAAATGAAGAAAAATTTAATAATTCTATAAATTAAAAACAATCCTTTAAATCATAAAAAGGTACTTTCAAAATGGCTAATAAGAATATTAAAAAGAAAAAGAAAAGAAATCTGATTATATTTTTCATTATTGTAGTAATTGGCATTATTGCCGCTTTTGCAATGAATCAAAAAGGTGAAAAACCAATAGAAGTTCAAACAGAAAAAGTAGGAAAGAGAACAATTACTCAAACAGTTGATGCTGTAGGCAAAATTGAAGCAGAAACCGAAGTGAAAGTTTCGCCCGAAACAAGTGGCGAAGTTATTTACGTTGGCGTTGAAGAAGGCGACACCGTCAAATCTGGTCAGTTATTAATACGCATAAAACCGGATATTGTTGAAACAATGTTGGAGCAATATAAATCATCTGTTGATGCTTCAAAAATGGATGTTGAATCTGCCAAAGAAAAGATGAATCAGGCCCAAACCGAATTGAAGCGTGCTCAGGACCTTTTCCGTGATAAATATATCTCGCAGCAGGAATTTGATAATTACAACAGTACTTATCAGCAATTAGTTGCAAATTATAAATCATCACTTGCCAGATTAGGTCAAGCCGTTGCTTCCTATCGTCAAATTCAGAGAAATGCAGACAGAACAACGATTTATGCATCAATGAATGGTGTAATAACCAGCAAAAACGTCGAAAAAGGCGAAACAGTGCTTGGTACTCAGCAGTTTCAGGGTACAGAAATGCTAATCATTTCAGATTTATCTGTAATGAATGCTGTGGTTGAAGTTGACGAAAATGATATTGTACTCATTAAGAAGGGTGATACTGCAAATATTGAAATTGATGCAATTCCTGATGTGAATTTCAAAGGTGTTGTAATTGAAATTGGTCATTCTGCTATTGTTACTTCAGCAGCGACTCAGGACCAAGCGACAAATTTCAAAGTGAAAGTTCGATTGATTAATCCAAATCCTAAATTACGTCCGGGGATGACTTGCAATGCTGTTATTACTACTCTTACAAAATATGATGTAATATCAGTTCCATTGCAATCCGTTACCATTCGTCGTGAAACAAATCTCCAAGAAGAAGGCAGAGGAATTAAGAAAGTTGACAAAGACGAAGCAAAGGGTTTGAAAGAAAAAACACCTTTAGTTGTTTTCCTCAAAGATAAAGATAAATCGAAAATGGTAAGTGTGCAAACGGGTATTTCCGATGAAGGTTATATTGAAATTACTGATGGTTTGAAAGTTGGTCAGGAAGTTATTTCAGGTAATTTTCAGGCAATAAGTAAACTATTGCATGACGGAAGTTTGATTAAATTAGAAGATAAAAAAGACGCAAAGAGCAAGGATTTTAAGAAAAAGTAAGATGGACACAAATAACTATTTGATTGATATAAATCATATAAGCAAAGTATATGATATGGGTTTATCCAAAGTATTTGCTTTGAGAGATGTATCCTTAAAAGTGAAACATAATGAGTACGTAGCGATAATGGGACCATCCGGATCAGGTAAAACTACTTTGATGAGTATACTTGGTTGTTTGGATACTCCGTCAGGCGGAAGTTTTGTACTAGATGGTGAAGATGTGAGCCAAATGGACGATAATCAGTTGGCAGATATTCGTAATCGCAAAATTGGCTTTGTTTTCCAAACTTTTAACCTGCTCCCAAGAGCAAACTGTATAAAAAATGTTGAATTGCCCTTAATTTATGCAGGTTATAAAAAAGAAGAACGTATAGAGATTGCTATTAAAGCATTGGAAAGTGTTGGATTAGGAGACAGAATGTACCACACTCCACCTGAACTTTCCGGTGGACAAAGACAAAGAGTAGCAGTTGCACGTGCTTTAGTGAATAAGCCGAGTTTGATATTCGCTGACGAACCTACCGGTAATCTTGATTCAAAAACCGGTGATGAAATTATGAGACTTTTTGCTGAATTATGGGAAAAAGGAAATTCAATAATTCTCGTTACTCACGAAGAAGAAATTGCACTCAATGCACATAGAATTATACGACTACGTGATGGATTGATTACCGATGATTATGCAAATACTAATATACTCAAGCATTAACAATGATAAAATTTTTCGAAATTAAAGAATCTTTCAACCAAGCACTGGACTCAATTTTTGCTAACAGATTGCGTTCATTCCTTGCTTCTTTGGGTGTGATTATTGGTATATCTTTCGTTATTCTAATGGGATGGGTTCTTTCCGGTTTGGACAAAGCAATGACCGATACATTCAATATGCTTGGAACAGACGTTCTGTATGTCGATAAGCACGACTGGTCAGGCGGCAAGTCTTGGCAGCAAGTAAGAAACAGACCAGATATAACTCTTACGCAGTGCAATAAGCTGATTGAAAGTTTGAAATCAGCTGAACTGGGTTCCCCAATTGCTGAAGTATGGAATACTCAAGTTAAATATAATAGTGAGAATTTCCAGGGAGTTGCCGTAGAAGGTACAAATTATCTTTTCGGCTTCAC
>MHAC01000057.1:17241-17383 GCA_001804565.1 Ignavibacteria bacterium GWF2_33_9
AGGTATTTTTCGCAAAATGAAGATGAATTTGCCGTTAATGTGATTTGCATTGGTTTTAAAGTGAAAGAAACTATCTTTCCTAATGAAGACCCAGTAGGAAAATATATTAAAGTCAATGGTCGAAAATTTAAAATAATTGGAG
>MHAC01000058.1:0-11598 GCA_001804565.1 Ignavibacteria bacterium GWF2_33_9
AGACGATAAATATTACTTCAGACGGACAGAAAATCATAACTGGCGGAGCAATGGGACAAAAAGGTATTTTAATTTGGGATTATAATACCGGATTAGTTACAAAAATAATTTCTTTAAATGAAATTTTCGATGTGTACGAAAATATTGGAATTTATCCTGACAATAATCGGATTCTTTTTAATACTTATAAAAATGAATATGGCTCCCAAAAGAATGTTCTACATATTAATGTTTATGACCTTCAAAAAGATTCGATTATTAAACGTTCGAATTTTTATAATACTTATTGTTCACGATTTAGATTGTCAAATAACGGTCAATATGTTGCATATCATTTTGGAAGAGGAACTCCGGGAGATTTTAAAGATAATATGGAACTTTGGGATGCAGAAACATTAACGAAATTACAAGACATGGGAAAATTAAGTGGAGAACCAGATTATATCCAATTTTCAATAAATAATGAATATTTAGGTTTTGCTTTTACCCCTGGATTTCTCTTATTTAAAAAAAGTAATGGACAATTCAATAGATATTTAGTATATCTTCCTCCCATATTACCTTCTCGTTTTTGTTTTACAAATACAAACAAGCTTTTCCTACGTATCTTTAAAGATGATATTCAATATGGTGCTACATATATCATTAATCTGAGTAATTTAGATTCAATGTATAAATTTACAGCAGGTATAAGATTATTAAGAGTAAATTCAAATAATGAATTATTAACATTCGGTTTTGATACACTTGTAGGGGTTAAATTGCAATTCTACTCCAACAAATGGTATGAAGTCGGAGTGTCAAATCCAATTGAAATTAAAACAGGATTGACAAATACAAAGTACACAAATAATTCTTTATCAATAACTACCGAAGGAATTGAGTTTATAAATACACTAATGATTACTGATACCCTTGGAAAGAAGATTTATGTACAAGATGAAATACCGGTAATCAATAACCAAACAACAATTCAACTTTTTCTTCCAGCAGGAAATTATTTGCTCAAAGTAGTTTCAAATGGAAAGGTATATACTTCAAAATTCATAGTTTCGAGGTAAATATGAAGAATCTAATAATTATTATTGTTTCATTATTTCCTTTTATTTCTATTGCACAAAATCTAGAACCGGATCAAGCAAGATTCGCTATACCCGCAACCGAAGAAACGAATAAACTATTGAATGGGGATGTTGATTACTTCCAACAGAAGAGCTTCTTGAGAGGAAACCACTGGGATACATCACCACGGCTGGAAAAAGCCACATGAAAAAAGGGGCTAAGGCCCCTAGTTTCATTTTCAAATTAAACAAATAATATCTAAAGTCCCAATTCGAATCCCAGAAAGATATTTCTTTCAGCTCCCGGGAAGAATTCTTTTCCTACAGCACCTACAGCATATTTCAGATTCAAAGCATTTTTAATCTTTAATTGTACAAGCAAATCATTAAAAGTTAAGAATTTATTGAATTTGTAATCAAAGTCAAAATTGATAATAGTGAATGCATCTAGATTATTATCTGCATAGTATTCATAACTCAAGTAATCCTTAAGTGCTTGATTATCGGTAAGCATATCACCGAAATTGTCAGTCTTGGATTTTCCTATATGTTGAATTGTTGTTCCAAAATAGAAATTATCAAAATTATATATTAATTTCACATTTGCCATTAAATTAGGGAATCCTGCAATAGGATTATCTTGAAGTGATATTGATTGATTCAATGCAATTTTATAACTATATTCTTTAATTTTATTAGAACTATAAGTTATATTTCCTTTCACACTTAATTTCCCGAAATTCGAAGTTTTAAATAAATCATATGCTGCCGTAATCTCAAGTCCAGAATGTACCGTCTGAGGTGCATTTCCATCAATTGGATCACCAAAGTTATCTAATTGCCCACTTTGTACTAATTCATTCTTGTAATACATATAGTATAAATTGACATTCAAAGACAAATCTGAAGTAAGAAGATTATATCCCAATTCAAAATCGAATAATGTTTCTGGTTTTACTAATGGTTTATTAAAATCATAATAAACCAGTACTCCTTCGGGACTTGGATAAATATGAGTTTCAAACTGCGGTTTTGCACCATAAAATGCTTCAGAGGCACTATATAAATTACTCATTCTAGGTTCACGTGAAGTCATTGCAGCAAAAGCAAAAACAGACGAATTCTGATTAATTAAATAATTCAATCCGATTTTAGGATTTACAAAAAGATAATTTATATTGAATAAATCATTTCCGTTGCCGACAATTTTGTAATTAATATCTGTATATTTTGTATAGAACTTACCGGATTTTTCATTATTAATTGCATAAGAATTATAATTTAAAGATAAATCAGCAAAAAGTAAAAGATTATCAGTAAGACTCATATTGAAATTGGCAAATAGAGAGAAAATATTTCTTACTCCATCATATTCGTAGAATTTAAAATCCGGATCATAATTTATTGGCAAATCTTCTGCATATTGAATTTTTCCCCAATGATTTGACAAATGTAATCGCAAAGCCATTCCAAAAGTTAATGAATAATCATCTTTTGTAATCTCAAATCTTGGTATCCAACCCCATTGATTATTATCAACAAAAGCACGAATCAATGGATTTTGTGGATTCAGTGCATCTGGATATCCATTTGCTTCATTCAATTGGAAAGAAGATGCATCTGTCCAACCGGTACCATCATAATCATAATAACCTCTTCCGGAATAAAAGAATAAGGAAGACTTTAGATTCATTTCATCATTTATTTTGTACTCATTTAAAACTTCAATGTGAGGTTGAGAAAATCCTTCCACTTCCTGCTTTCTTCTTTCCTGTAAATATTCTACGTTATGTCCTGATGTATCATAATTCCAGTAATTATAATTTGCCAAGCGGAGAGAAGGATCATTGATATATGATTTAGGAATTCCATTATATGCCAATCCATCTGTGAGAGGACCTCCAAAGAGGTTAATTTGTGTAGTCAAATTCTTATCGAAACGGACTGCTCCAAAGAAGTAACTTTGTAAATTTGCCCATGAATTGTCTCTGTAACCAATAGACTTAATTTGTGATAATCTTGAATAAAATGCATATTTTGGTGAATCTTCCTTACCATCACCAATTATACCTGAAGCAGCTTCGATAGAATATTTTGAAATTTGCTGCCGGAATTTATTATCTTTTGCTTCAAATTGCTGAAAACCTAAACCTGTATAAATTTTCACACCTTTTTTATTAATGAAATTCGATGTAGATAAATTTATTGAACCACCAATTGATGCAGAACCATAACTTGTTAAACCTGCACCTCTTTGAATTTGAATATTATCTGTGCTTGAGGCAATGTCCGGGAAATCAATCCAGTAAACATTATGGTCTTCGGGATCATTTTGTGGAATTCCATTTACGTAAACAGCGATTCTTCTCTGGTCAAATCCACGTAATGATAATGTGGAATATCCCACCCCATTACCATTTTGTGAATAAGAATAAACAGAAGTTTCACCCGAAAGTAATTCAGGTAAATCTTCGTAAGAATAATTCCTTTCGATATCCGATTCAGTAATTTCAGAATAGGGAATTATTGTTTGAATTTGATCAAACTTGCTTGAAGTAATATCTAAACTCGGCAGATGATACGTTTTAAGCGTATCTTTTTTTGAATTTTGGGCAATATCAACTTGTGCATATACTGCAAAATTGAAACATATCAGCCCACAGAAAAATAAAGTAAGTTTTTTCATTATAAAACCTTTTAAATTTGTGATTAATAAAAACTTTATCTTTCCGTGAAGAATGGAGAGTGGTCGTAACAGGATATATTTTTCCGTTTCCCTACGCCGGTATTATCCGGATCAGGTACGAAGGGTCTCTCTCAGCACCATAATAAATGGAGCGCCCCCACGGTTGTTTTTTACAAAATTAAGAAATCTTTTTAAAAGAAAAAAAAACTCGCCTAAAAAAGCGAGTTCTTTTTTTGTGAGATATTAATTTTATCTTGCAATAATGATCTGTGATAGGAATTTAACTTTACTATCATCAATTACAATAAGATATTGACCATTAAGTAAGTAATTCACGTTCAAGTTAATTAGATTATTTCCTACATTTACTGTTTGAACAGTAGATGTTATCAAATCTCCATTAGTATTGTAAAATGAGATATTAACATTTTCAGTAGAAGAAACAAATTCAAGAGTCAAAAGGTTAGAAACAGGATTAGGATATACTTCTGCAGTAGCATATTTATCTGTTATTGAAGTACTGAGAGGGATTAACATAATATTACCTAAGTCAATAGAACTACCATCAGTAATTACAAGATTGATTTCAAATGGATAAAAACCAACCTTTTCAATGACAAAATTATATTCTCCATCTTGAAGACCGGATATCTGGAATGAGCCATCAGCATTACTTTCATTAAATGAATTCAGTGATTTCTGATTATTGCTCATTGTATTACAGTAAATCTTAGCTGTTGTAATTGCGGCTTCAGAAGCATTGTTTATTGAATAATTACTGTTATTATAGATCTTACCTTTCACAATACCTTTTCCATCATCACTATTGGTGAATTTTGGCAGGATAATTTTATAATACCTGTCAGTATTCTTTTCTATAGTTAATACAGTTGCTTTATCATAATTGATTGTTGCTATATCATTTTCAACATAGTATCCGCAGTAGAAGTCTTTTTGACCTTGAGTAGAAGCAAATAATAAGTATTTACCTGGAACTAATCCTTTAATTGTGAATTCACCTTTATCGTTTGAATAAGTGTACATACAGTTCTTGTTAAAACCGGCAGCATCGGTAGAAACATTAATTGCTTCGACAAATGCATTTCCAATAGGATTATATTCTTCGTCTATTACAATGCCGGAAATAAATATATTATAATCATTATCCATAACTTTAAAGATGAAATCATAATTAGAAATATCTTTTTCTAAGCTAATGATTGTTGCTTCATCTCTATTATATGTTTGTTTGTAATAGAGGGGCATATAGCTATCTTTAATATTAGAACTGTTTGAAGTTCTGATTGCATAAGCGATATATTTGTAAATTACAGGTAATTTTATTTCATAATATCCTTTTTCGTTAGTCACTGCTTTGAAGTAGTATCTGAAATCCTTTGCAGACATTGATTTATCATTGAAACCTTCAAATACTACAACTACATTTGGCAAAGGATTATTTGCTTCATCAATTGCATATCCATGTACTACTACCGATTTATAATCAACATCCTGATTAATAAATTTGAAATCAATACCTTTCAAATCGTTTGGCAATTTTATGGTAGTAGCTAGAGTTCTATCTAATGTTTGATTGTAATATAGGTATGTTGGAGCAAAGTAATTTTTATCGGGATCTTGTGGTAACATTATATATGCGATATAAGCATTGTCAGCAGGCAAATCAATTGTATAAACACCTTCTTTGTTGGTTATTGCTTGAAAAGTCTTTGTATATCCGTTTTGATTATCATTATCAACATTTTGGAAAAATACTGTCCAATTTGGTACAGGATTTCCTTCAAAATCGAAAACTCTTCCTGAAACCATAAATGTTTTATCTAAAGAAGCTTTTTGCAATTGCCAGGAAATAGTAACACTTTGACCACAATCCACTTCTATTCCTTTTATGTCAGTTGCACTATTTGGTGTATTATAATAATACAGTTGACCATTTTCATCCATAAAAGCTAAATTATACATTCCGGCATCAACTTCAATAAAAAAGAAACCGTCAATTACTTCGGTTGTATATTTCTTATAATTTGAATTTTGAGAATCTTTTATGCTAAAAACAGTTATAAATCCTTTTGTGATTGGTGTACCATCAGAACCAGCAATTTTTCCGACAATCTTACCAGGTGTATCACAAGAATAAACGTAAATTTCAAATGTATGTGTTAATGTTACTGTAGTATTTTGATTAGTATAAGCCTGAATTGATACTTTGGCAACGTTAGTATTTTGTGGAGTCCATGATATTTCTCCGGTTTCTGAATCAATTTTCATACCGTCAGGTCCATATAGCAATTTATATGAAATTTGAATATCATTTTTTGAAGAAACTGCTTTGATATTTGATTTATATTCCTTGTTTAAATACGCTCTATTTGAAGGGAATTCCGAAAATTTCAAAAGACTATAATCAGGATCTGTATTCGTATTATACATAATGAAAACATTAGAATTAGCAACTTGTCCATTAGGATAAATTGTTACAAGACAGAATGAATAATTTGATGTCACATCAAGTTTGAATTCATACTTGTAATAATAGCCGCCACTGTTAGTGCGGGATTCAGCAGGATTTGTTTTACATAACTCCATAAAGGAATCTGCATCGAAAATTTTATGTTCGCCCTGAGCCATATACATAACAAATGTTGTGTTGACATCAGCATTTGTGTTTAAGTACCACTGGAAGTGAATCATTGAAGTAGATACATCGTACTTAGCATAAAACTTATAATCGCCGTTTTGAGCTTTGATATCAGATGTTGAGAATAGGAAAGTAATGGTTGTTGCAATTGCAATCAACAAAACTTTAGCTGAATTAGTAAAAAACTTTTTCATAATTTATCCAAATTTTTTAAATTTTCAATTTTTCAAAACATAAGTTATTAAAAAATCAATAAATAACAATAAATTTTGTCTTTAAAGGGAACAAAATTAGTTGATAAGTGTATTTAAGTTTAAATGACAAAATAATTGTACTCTAATTATTTTTTTTGTAAATATATATTTTTCACAATAAATGAATCCTGAATTGCAAAATTTGAGTGATATAGAACTTTTGGACTTTCTTAAGTCTGAAGATAAAAGTATCTCTGATGCTGCTTTTCGGGAAATTTACAATAAATATGCATCACGTGTTCATTCTTACTGCTATAAAATTTTGAAAGATAGACAAAAAGCAGAGGATATTTTCCAAGAAACATTTATTAAGTTTTATAATAATGTACAAGCAGAAAGATTGATGAATGGCGGGCTTATTGGATTTATTATAACAATTGCAAGAAATCTTTGCTTGAATGAAAAAAGGAATATTCAAGACATAGTATCATTTAATTCTGTAATGTATTATCAGAAGTCAGAAATTTACAATAATTTCGAGGATACAAAGAAATATATTCAAGATGCAATTAATAAACTTGAATTTGCATATAAAGAACCACTTGTATTAAGGCTTTACGACGGGATGGAATACAGTGAAATTGCAGAAATTTGTGGAATTTCTGAATTGAATGCAAGAAAAAGAGTTTTTAGAGCAAAGCAAAAGATTAAAGAATACTTAAAACCAATTTATATAGAATTATTCAATTAGAATATAGGTTTAATAATGGAATTTTCAGAATTACTAAATAATTATTTTGAAGGCGGGATTTCGCCAAATGAGGAAGAACAACTTTTTTCCGAAATGGCTCAAAATTCACAACTGAGAAATGAATTGAAAGACTTTGTTGAATTAGAGAGAGCTGCAAAATCAGAAATCGCTGCTTTTGTTCCACCGGTTGAATCAACAATGGGAGTTTTCAATAAATTGGGTATTTCTCCTTTTACAACGGCTGCTGTAGCAACTTTGTCTCAAATAGGATTTTGGGGAAAGTACGGTAAAATGATATCGATGAATTTATTTACAGTACTTGTCACTGGATTAATTAGTTATTTCATCTTTTCTACCCCGAATTCAGACAACCTTACTGAGAATATTATCACAAAATACAATGAAACTCAGGTACAATTTCAATCAAATCAACCAAATAACAAGATTCCAATTGTTTCAAATGAAAATTCTGAAAATGAATCAAACAATTATTCAACTGCAAATCTAAGGAATGTTTCAAATAAGTCAAATTTCAAAAATTCCAAAGAACTAATTGAAAATGAAAATAAAAATGAAAGTTTTCAAAAAGATCAGTTTGAAAATTCCGAAAATTATTCAAACAGTTTAATTTTCACTGAAAATCTGGATAAAAAAATTAATTTATCCATTCCTGAAGTTACTTTGCAAAGTCAATTTGAATTTAATACAAATAATTTTTTAAGTTTTAATTCATCAAATTTTACTCCTTTTAATATAGACTTCTCTTTTTTAGATTTGCATAATATTTCTTTTCAAATGAGTGGAAATAAATATTGGTCACTAGATTATGAAACAGTGGAACGATCTACAAATCCATTTATGGAGGATGCTAATTTTGTTGTTTATTATAATGTCAATTCAAAATTCTCAATTGGAATTGACATTCGTCAGGAATTTTTCTTTCAATCGTATAGGGGAATGGATGAATACAGTAATCAATATTTATATGAACAAAATACAAATTATCTTTCATATGGATTAGTAGGAAAATGGAAAATATATGAAACAAAACACATAACACCTTTTGTGCAAATATATTTAGGAGCAAATAAGGTAGGTCAAATTGGCAGAATATTAACAGGATTTGAAATTTCACCAAATAGTGCCTATAGTTTTGTATTGGGATTAGAAAGTAGTGGTTTAGCTTATCATCACCAAAAAAATTCATATTATTCTAAAAAACTAGGTGCCTATTATGGGATTTTGTTCAATTTCTAATTTGGATTATTTATGAAGTGTTTACATTATAAATTGCTAATATCACAAATTATTCTAACTGCTTTGGCAGTAATTTCTGTTTTTGTTATTTCATCATGTACTGATACCTTGGGGACTGATCCTGATGTAAGGAGTACTCTAATTTCTGACTCACAACATAATGAGGATACTACTCATTATGATTCAGAAACAAGATTTTCAATTTCAAGTTTATGGAATTTATCTGAACTTTTCAAGGATGGAATGATGGGTAAATCAATTAATTGGGGGAATAGAATTAATGAGAAAATGAAGAAATTTGTTGTTGATACCGCAAATTCGAAAATGATTATCTGGATTGAATATTATGTAGAATCAACTATTAAAGACAATGAAAATGTTATGCATAAAAGGCATGACAGAGTGATTTCTTTTAATTTAAAAGTTGATTCCTTGATTCTCGATCTTTCAAATCCAAATAAAGACTATGGTTTTTTAGATAATGTTCAGTCATCAATACAGATAAAAGATTTAAAACAAAATTATATTGCAAAATGTGAAAAAAATGAAATAGGCTTTTTTATCAACATTCGCAGGAATATCAATACAGGTAACATAGAAGGATTTTTTAATTTTGATTTAAATCCCTTTTACCACTTTGAAACTTTTAAATTCCAGGGAAATTTTGAAGGAATAATCCCTCAATAAGCAAATTTTCGGAATCATAGTTGTAATTTCGCATTTATGAATTTATCAACTATAGATATAATTGTTGTTTCAGTTTATTTTTTACTTATTCTTTTTATCGGATTCAAGGCCAAAAGTAAAAAAGTAAATTTTTCAGAAGAAAATTTTATCCTTGCAGGAAGAAAATTAACTCTTCCTTTTTTTATTGCATCGCTAGTAGCAACATGGTATGGCAATATTTTAGGGATAGGGGAATTTATTTATAACAGCGGAATTGTTGCCTGGATTTGTTTTGGTATTCCATATTATATTTCTGCACTTCTTTTCTCCTTATTCTTTTCCAAAAAAATCAGAAACTTAGGATATTCATCTATTCCTGAACAAATTACAGGGAAATTTGGTAAAAAAGCAGGATTCATTTCTTCAATAATTATTTTATTAATAACACTACCTGCAGCTTATTTATTAATGTTAGGAGTAATTTTTCAGATTTTTTCAGGAATTTCTTTAGAATTATCAATTATCATTTCTGCAATTTTATCGTTGATTTATCTATTCTGGGGAGGTTTAAAAGCGGATATCTGGACCAATTCGGTTCAGTTTGTATTAATGTATATTGGCTTTGGAGTACTGTTGATTTTTTCTTTTTTAAAATTAGGTGATCTGTCAGATATGTTTGCAAAACTTCCTGCTAGTCATCTTACAATTACCGGTGGAAATTCAATTCAGTATGTCCTTACATGGTTTATAATTTCTTTACAAACGTTTGTAGATCCTAGTTTTCATCAGAGATGTGCAGCATCGAAAGATAGTAATTTTGCTAAACAAGGAATACTTATTTCAATTCTATTTTGGATATTATTCGATACATTAACTTTACTTACAGGTTTATATGCAAAAGCATTTCTAAATCTTGCAGATCCTTTACAGGCTTATCCAATACTGGCAGACATGGTTTTGCCGATATTTTGGAAAGGAATTTTTCTGACGGCAGTTTTAAGTGTGATTATGTCAACTTTAGATAGTTATGCATTTGTATCTGCGATAACAATTGGAAAGGATATTTTTTCAAGTTTCAAGAAATTCAATGAAATTGAAACAGTAAGAAATATAAGGATAGGACTTCTTCTTACAACTATATTATCAATTATAATAGCAATATTAATACCATCAGCAATTGATATAATTTACAAAACCTCTTCTATCGCTATTCCAGGCTTATTTTTTCCAATTATCTTAAGTTATTCTTCAAAGTATGGATTCAAAAAAGGAATGACAGTCTGGTCAATGATAATACCGTCTGCTATTTCTTTTATTTGGACATTACTAAGTATGCTTCCAAATCCTTATTTATATATATTTCAGGAAATTGAACCAATGTTTCCGGGAATTTTAATATCTTTGCTTTTTGGAATTTTTACTGTGAAAAAAAACATCAAGGTTTACGATGTCAAAAATATTTGAAAATATGTGGAATATTCCCAATCTTATGAGTATTGTTCGCTTAATACTAGCTCCTGTTGCTGCTTTTCTTATTTATTATGATTATCAGGGTTATGCAATTTTTGCACTTGTTATCGCAGGATCCTTCGATATTCTCGATGGAATTATTGCCCGTAAATACAATTTAGTAACAGAATTTGGTAAATTGATCGATCCTTTAGCTGATAAGGCAATGTATGCACTAGTATTAATTGCAATGGTATTGACTGATCAAATTGTTGTTTGGTATGTGTTGTTATTCATTTTACGAGATGTTTTAATTTTAATTGGAACTCTTTCTTTTTCAAGCAAAGTACATGAAATTCCACAAGCCGATAAATTTGGTAAACTTTCAATTTTCATAAATGCAATGTCAATATTTTTGATTATTTGCGGAGTAAAAGAAATCAATGGAATTTTCCTGCTTATTCCATTAATTTTACTCTATCTTTCTACCATCAATTATATTTTGAAAGGTATGGATATAATAAAAAATCAAAAATAATAAAAATTTCCTTAAAAATTGTATTTTTATAATCTATTGTATTATATAAAGTTATATTAATGAATAAAAATTGTTGAAATTTTTACTAAAAAAAATAAAAACTTCTTTCACTTTTTTTAAGTAATTTGCTTTTTTTATATAATTATAATTACGAAAATTAATATTTATTTAAAGTATGTATAGTTTAATTTGGTTAATTCCATTCTTACCAATAGTTGGTTTTATAATTATTGGACTTTTCGGTAAAAAAATCAAAAATGAAACAGTTATAGGTATTTTGGGGAGCAGCACTGTTGGGATTTCATTTGTATTAGCATTTTTAATGTTTTTGCAAATG
>MHAC01000058.1:11626-35792 GCA_001804565.1 Ignavibacteria bacterium GWF2_33_9
TGTATCAGTGGATTGCAGCAGGTTCATTTTCGATAAATATAGCTTATCAGGTAGACCAGCTTACAATTCTTTATACAATGATAATTACCGGAGTTGGATTCTTAATTCATATATATTCAATTGGATATATGCATGGAGACAGAGGCTTTTTCAGATTTTTTGCATATCTGAATTTATTCATATTTATGATGTTGAATTTAGTATTGGCAAATAATTTCCTTCTTACTTTTCTTGGTTGGGAAGGTGTTGGACTAAGTTCTTATCTATTGATTGGATTTTGGTACGACAGAAAATTTGAAGGTGTACGTATTACTTGGACAGGTCAAGCTGCAAACAAAGCATTTATTATGAACAGAATAGGTGACTTTGGCTTTTTAATTGCAATGTTTATGATTTTTGTGAATTTTGGTACCCTTAATTATACTGATTTGCATATTGCACTTTTAGCAAATACAGGAGGTTACCAAGGAACATTTATGATTGGAATCATATCATTGCTTCTTTTTATTGCAGCAACAGGTAAATCTGCCCAAATTCCTTTGGCTGTGTGGTTGCCGGATGCTATGGCAGGTCCGACACCTGTCTCTGCTTTAATTCATGCTGCAACAATGGTTACAGCGGGTATATTTTTAGTTGCGAGAAATTCCTTGTTATTCTCATTAGCTCCTGATACTATGCTAATTATTGCAATAGTTGGTGTCGCTACTGCATTTTGGGGTGCAACAATCGGTTTGGTTCAAAATGGGATTAAAAAGGTTTTGGCATATTCAACAGTAAGCCAATTAGGATTTATGTTTGCTGCATTAGGTGTCGGCGCTTGGGGTGCTGCTGTATTTCACGTTATGGCACATGCTTTCTTTAAAGGATTATTGTTCCTTGGTGCTGGTTCAGTTATGCACGGTGTTCATGATGAAGAAAATATCAAGAGAATGGGTGGCTTAAAGAAATACATGCCTGTAACATATAAAACATTCTATGTTGCATCACTGGCAATAGCTGGTGTTCCTTTCTTCAGTGGATTCTTTTCGAAGGATGAAATTCTTTGGCAATCTTGGGATAAAGGTGGATTTTTACTATGGATTATTCTAGTTTTAGCAGCCTTGATGACAGCATTCTACATGTTCAGATTAATCAACTTAGTATTCCATGGAGAAGAAAGATTTGATACTAAGCATATTCATCCTCATGAATCTCCCAAAACAATGACTGTTCCATTGACTATTCTTGCTATTCTTTCAGCATTTGGCGGTTTTTTGGGAATTCCTTATATTTTAGGTTTTTGGTTCAGTCATAAACCTAATTTTATTGATAATTTCTTACATCCAATATTCAAAGATTCTAATATCGTAATGGGTTATCTGGAAGCACATCATTTGAATGCAAATGAATATCTGTTTATGATACTTTCAGTAGTTGTTGCTTTATTCAGTATTTGGATTGCATATAAATGGTATTATTATGACAAAAAATGGTCAACCCCAAGGAAATTAGTAAAAAATGCAAATTCTGCTTATAAATTACTTTTCAATAAGTATTACATTGATGAAATTTATTTCAGATTAATTGTTGATCCAATCTTGTTAATCTCAAGAACAGGACTTTGGCAATTTATTGATGTTAAAGTCATTGATGGTTTTGTGAATGGTCTTGCCAAAACAACCACTTATTTTGGCGAAAAAATTCGCAAGATGCAGACAGGTTTTGCTCAGACTTATGCGGTGATTATGATTGCAGGTGCAATTGTAATTTTGACAATTTTACTTTTAATTATTTAACTTAATACAAAAACAAAATTAAATAAAAAATGATATATTTATTATTAACTTTATTTTTACCATTAATCGGGTCGCTTGCACTTCTCTTTTTCAAAAAGGAAAATAAAAATGCAATTAAATACTTTGCTCTTGCATTTTCATTAATTGCATTTGTAGTATCCCTTGGACTTTATTTTTCTTTTGATTCAAGTAATCCGAATTTCCAGTTTTATATTAATTTACCCTGGATAACTTCAATAGATGCTGGATTTAGAATTGGTGTTGATGGAATGTCTATGTTGTTGGTAGTGCTTACTACATTCATTTCTCCTATTGCTTTACTTTCCAGTTTTGAAGCAATTAATAAAAGAGAGAAAGAATATTACATAATGATTCTATTGCTTCAATTCGCCATGACAGGTGTTTTTATAGCATTGGATGTATTCTTATTCTACATTTTCTGGGAATTAATTCTAATCCCGATGTATTTCATTATTGGTATATGGGGTGGAAAAAATAGAATATATGCAACTGTGAAATTCTTTATTTTTACTATGGTTGGTTCCTTGTTTATGTTACTTGCTATAATCTGGGTAGGGGATTTTGTAGGAAACAAGATTTTAAATACAGGTTTCACAACAAACTTTTTAGTAATCAGAGAATATGCTAATCAAATCCCAATGGAAAGTCAAAAATGGATATTCTGGGCATTCGCCCTTTCATTCTTTATCAAAGTTCCTCTGTTCCCGGTTCATACATGGTTACCTGATGCACATACGGAAGCACCAACTGCAGGTTCAGTTATTCTTGCAGGTATTTTGCTGAAAATGGGAACTTATGGTCTAATTAGATTTAATCTTGACTTTTTCCCTGCTGCATCAATTAATTTTGCGCCGGTAATTACATGGCTTGCGGTTGCAGGTATCATTTATGGAGCATTGGTTGCAGCAGTTCAAACCGATATTAAAAGGCTTGTTGCGTATTCATCAGTGAGTCACCTTGGCTTTGTGGTTCTTGGTATTTTCTCTATGACTTCACTTGGAATACAGGGTGCAATAATTCAAATGGTTAATCATGGTCTCTCAACTGGTATGTTGTTCCTCTTAGTTGGTATGATTTACGATAGAAGGCACACTAGAGAAATTTCAGAATATGGTGGAATTGCTAGAATAATGCCTGTTTATGCTACATTCTTTGCAATAGCAATGTTCTCATCAGTTGGACTTCCCGGATTAAATGGATTTATTGGTGAATATATGACTTTGATTGGGGCATTCACATCTCCAATTTTAAATAATTGGGCGTATAGCATCGTAGCTGCAACTGGCGTTATATTTGCTGCTGTTTATTTACTTTGGATGTATCAAAGAGTATTTTTTGGGACAAATGATAATCCTTCAAATCATAATTTAAAAGATTTGAATAAAACCGAATGGACAATTTTGGTACCAATTGTTATCTTTATTGTTTGGATTGGTGTTCATCCTTCTACCTTTTTGAAAGTATCTGAAGTTTCAACAAAGAAAATTGTTAACAAAGTTCAAATGGTAAAATTCAATAAACCTTTATATCCAGAATTAATGCAGGATTCTACTCAAACATCATTGATAAATACGATCGATATGAATGTTCAAACAAAATCTGATAAGGGGGAATAAGAAATGGAAACTACATTATTATTTGCTTTACCACTTTTTCTTGCCTCAGTTTTTGCAATTATTATGCCTTTGATAGATTTAATGGTAAAAAAGAACAAAGGAGCAATATTTGGTATCACTATTTTAGGTTTTGTTGCATTGTTAATGTTGAATGTTTATTTGCTTTTAAATCCGGTTTTTACTTCCGGAACAAGTGTTTTACATCCAGAGAGTTTCTTGGGTGGTTTATTAAAGAACAGTATTGTATTAGGGAGTTATACTGTTCTCTTTGACATTATGTTTCTTTTGGGTGGAATTATGACACTCTTTGCTGCAAAACAGTATCTGGCTAAGGAAAACTACGAATTGAAGGAATTTTATTCGTTATTGACATTTTCACTGGTTGGTATGATGTTTATTGCCCATTCCAATAGTTTACTGATTTTGTTTCTTGGAATTGAATTGATGTCAATTTCATTCTTTGTTCTATCAGGATTTTTCAGAACAAAACTTTCATCAATTGAAGCTTCTGTAAAATACTTCCTATTAGGTGCTTTTGCAACAGGATTTTTGGTGTTTGGTATTTCGTTGATTTATGGTGCTACAGGTTCAGTTGAATTAAATGTAATTTCAAGCAAAATTTTAACGAATCAATTCAATCACGTATATTTCACAATTGGAATTGCATTATTGTTCGTTGGTTTAGCATTCAAAGCTTCTACTTTCCCATTTCATCAATGGGCTCCAGATGTTTATACAGGTGCTCCGACTATTGTAACAACTTTTATGAGTACAGTTGGTAAAACTTCATCTTTTGTTGCTTTTATTATTGTATCAAAAGCGCTCATAACATCAATACCAGGTGACGAACTAACTTTATTTTCAAGTAAATTATCATTGTACTCAAGAGAAATCATTGCAGTTATTGCTGCATTAACAATGTTAGTTGGGAATATTACTGCTCTTGTTCAAAAGAATGTGAAGAGAATGCTTGCTTTCTCTTCAGTTGCTCATGCAGGGTATATTTTGATAGGTATTGCATCCAATAATCCTGATGGTTGGAGTGGCATGGTATTTTATACTTTTGCATATATTTTCATGCAAATCGGTGCATTTGTTATTGTATCCTTAATTGAAAAAGAGGATGAAACATTTCTTAATTTAAACGATTATAACGGATTAAGTAAATCAAATCCATTTCTTGCCGTTGCAATGTCTATTTTTATGTTTTCATTAGTCGGTTTACCACCATTTGGTGGATTTTTCGGCAAATATTATTTATTCCTTTCAGCAATTAAAGCAGACATGCTTTGGTTAACTGTCATTGCGGTGATTTCCTCTTTAATTTCAATTTATTTCTATATTGGCTTAGTAATCAATATGTATTTCAAAGAACAGGATACAGAGCAAGAGAAAGTGAAATTAGGATTAGCTAATGTTTCAATAATAATTGCAATCTTTGGAATTTTATACCTCGGTATATTTCCATCACAATTAATAAATTTAGCTCTTTCATTCTTTAAATAAAGAATTCTATATTAAAAAAGAAAATCCCGCTCTATTGCGGGATTTTTTTTGTTAATTTTTTTTTTATTCTTTTACAAATTTTATAACTTTGTTGTTTTTATTTAATTTAAGGAAATAAACACCTTTTGGGAGAGCTTCTATATTGATCTCATTTTCGATTCTCCCTTCTAATTGCTTAATACCAAGTATAGTATAAATTTCATATGAAATTGTACCATCCGGGATGAAAACAAGTTTAAGTTCATTTGAAACTGGATTAGGGAAAATATTAATATTCTTTTCTTCTATATCAGAAATACTGTTAAATATCGATAATAAATCGCCATAAGTTTTGTTATTAATGGTATATCCAATTAAAGTTTGAACGGATTTTCCAAAATCACCATATAACTTAAGAAAAACTAAACCAATATTTGGGAAAATTCTGATATTTGATAAAGGGGAACCAGAAATAGAGCAGGAATCAATTTCTAATAATTCTTCATTCGAAATTAAACTAAAACCCCAATCAGCATTATCAATTAATTTATTATCAAATGTAACATAATTTCTACTTAAACATAATAAATCATTGTTTTCTAAATCTGCTGTATTATTGAATGGCATTTGCATTAAATATAGATTAGCAGTTGGATTATTAATAATATCTTGCAATTGATTCTTTTGATAATTTTCGTAAACTATAGATTGATTTATCTTACCATCTTCATATTCAAATCGAAAAAAAATAAAAGAAATTTTATCTTCATTTTGATTAATTTTAATCAACGAGTCTTTATAAAATTTTGTATAATATAGGTGAATATCATCTTTTGTATAATCAAAATTCCAATATTTTATATCACCAACCTTCAGGGAAAAGAAATTATCAATATTAGGAACTTCAGGTGCAATTGTACCATTAACTCCATCATTATTTTTGATTCCAACTAATTCTAACGGTACTCGACCAGTTGCTGTCAATTGATTATATAAATCATGAACTTCATAATAGATAATACCGTAATTTTTACTTAGTTTAAATATGCATTCTTCTTTGATGTTGTAATTATAATTTATTGAATAAGTTTTTACTGAATCAAAAACTTTCGGCAAAATTTCCTGATAATCAATATTTAGATATTTTATTGTGTATTTGTTGCTTACCAATGAATCACCGATTGCCAGAAATAATGGAATTTCAAGTGGGTAATTAATATTTGTTCCAGGTTTCATCTCAAATAAAATTACTTTATCATTCGTAACAAGAAAAGAATCAATTAACAAACCATTTAATGAAGAATTGGACTGATATCTTTCCTTAATTGCACTATAACATTTATTATTTTCAATAGCTTTTAAAGGATTTGATAAGTAATATGTTGAATATTCATCATTAACATTAATTAAAGAATCGATTTCAACTGATATTATTCTATCCTTTGCATTAAGCAAATTATATTTCAATTCACCATTCAATTCATATTTTATTCCTTCATTTTGATAATAATTGGAAATTCCATAATAACTAATTTGACCTTGAATAAAGGGTAGCCATTCTTTGGATAAGCAAGTATTATTTAAAAGAAAAAATTGAAAGAACAATTGAATATAGATTAACTTTTTCATAATTTTGACTCCTATTTAATAATTAAAACTTTCTTAGAACCAATTGCTAAAGAAGCATCTTGTAATATAAATTCAGTAATCATAATTTTTTCCTTATCTTTTGTATGTAATTGAGAAGTAGCATGCTACGTCTCTACAGATTCTTAAATTATTTAATAAAAATTAATTTCTTGGTTAAATTTAATTTCTTGGTTAAATTTAATTTATCACTTGAAATTCTAATAAAAAATATTCCAGTTTCGTTATTCGTATTTGGAATTTGAATGATTGAATTATCACTTTCAATTTTACTATCAAAAATTTTGTCAATATAACATCCTAAGTAATTATATAATTCTATATTTATATTTTCTGAAAAGTGATTCTTAATTTGTAGAAAATGATTTCCATTGAAATCTTGTTGTAAAAGAATATCATTTTCATTTTCATTTTCTACTTCTTTAACACTATTAGGTTCGAATTCGAATAACCAAGTGTCATTTAACACATCTGAGCCAATACCGCCAAATAATAGAGCTTTTCCGTTGGTTATATCTGACATTGAGTGAAAGTAACGTCTTGGAGGGATTTTGTCCAAAACTAATTCTATCCATGTATTATTTACTCCATCATAAATCCACGTATCATCTGACCATTGGTCTTCAGGTTGTGAATTTACATTATCTCTAGTATTCCCCCCGAAAACTATACAATAATTATCTTGTAACCTTGCCATAGCAGAAGCTCCTCGGTTGAGATTCTCTTTTTGGGGATAAAGAATATTCCATTTTCCTTGAATCCTATCAAAAATCCATGTATCATTCACATCTCCACCTTCTATATATCCTCCATGTCCTCCGTAAAGAAGTATTGAATGGTCATTTAGATTTGCCATCATACCTAATTCCCTGTCAATCGGATAACCTCCGTCATATTTGATACTATCCCATTCTTTTTTCTTATTGTCATAAATCCATGTTTCAGGAATAAATCGTTCAGGTCCGTCCCAATCATAACCGGAAAATATTAACATCTTATTATTACCCAAGTAACCATAGGAAGTTCTTTCACGTTCTCTTGGTAATTTTGCAATATTAAGTTTTTCCCAATTCATTTTATTAATATCAAATAACCAAGTTTCATTTGATAATGAATATTCGCAAAATCCTCCGAATAATATCACTTTCCCATCATCAATTTGTGACATTGCGAATAACTCTCTAGGTGATGGTTTATTGGAACAATTTACTTCTGTCCAAGTGTTTTCTAATAAATCATATATCCATGTATCATTAATGAGATAATTAAATTTATTAGTACCACCAAATAACAATATTTTATTGTCAGTTAAATATGCCAAAACATGGCCTGAACGTGCCGGTGGTGAGTTTTTAGGGAATAACAGAGTCCATTTTCCTGTTTGTGCTAAACAAAAATTATTAAATATAAGCTCGAGAGTGAGGATTAAAAAGAAGGCGTATATATTTTTTATCATAAATCACCTTAGAGAAATAGTTTTAAAGATTTGAAGAAAAAGTCAATCACAAATTACAAAATAAATATAAATAAATAAAACAAAAGTATAAATTATGAGTTTTCAATATTGAATTAAACAGCAAAATTCCGACCTGCTCATGAATAAATGTAAAAAAAATCCCCTTCTATGTAGAAGGGGATTTTGTGTTTGATAAATTAACATTTATTTATTTTTCTAATCTATTCTTTGTTTCCTGAATTCTCTTGTTTTTCTCTTCAATCATAATCTTTATGGAATTGATTTTAGATTTAACTTCATCAGCTTCATCATTTGTTAAATTATTATTCAAAGAATTTTCAAGAGTCACCATTTCTTTTCTGTCAATTTCCAAAGCTTCTTCAAGAATGGTCAGTTTATCATGTAGATTTTTTAAGACAGAATCGGACTTTGATTTTTTCATTTGTTGTTGATGATCAAAGAAGGAGTTTCTCTTTTCATCAAGTAAAGAAAATGCAGTTTTCAAGTTTTCGTAAAGTTTATTTCTATGGTCTGTTTTAAGTTTTAATATTCTAATTTCCCCTTGAATTGTTAACAGACTTTCACGTATGGTTTTGAAATGGGGATTATTTAATAATCTTTCTTTTTCTTTATTGATTTTATTTAAAAGATTCACAAAATTATCATCAGAGACTTTCAGAAACTCTCCACGTTCTTCTTCCTGCTGTACATTAACTTTAAGAAAAACTTCACGGATTCGACCATATAAATCATCACGCTGTTCCTTCGACAAAGATAATCCTTTTATTGATGCTTGAGCTGCAATTAAGGTTTCACGAGCTTCTTTAAATGAATCAGTTGTAGTTGCAATAGTTATTGCATTATCAACAACCGGTTTAAGTTTTTCGTAATTTTCATTGGCCTCTTCCATAAATCTAGTTTTATCAAGATTCTGCAATTCAGACAATTTTTCGAAGGCATTACGAATAGACTGATAAAGTTCTTCCTGATGATTTCTCTTCAAAGTTTTCTTTGCAATAGTTTTTTGAATATCTATTAATCCCTGTCTAATTTTGCTATAATTATTATTTTCTTTTGCCGCATCAATGTTTGGCAAATAGTTGTCAATCATTTGTTTCAATTGAAGATAATTATCGGAACATTCCATTTCATAATTTTCTCTTTCAGCAATTTGCTTCTGGGCAATTAATGTAAGAGCATTTGCAATGTTTTTCTTTAATTCTTCAAGTGTATTTTTTGAAATTTTTATTGTAGATTTTGCAATTTCATTAGGTAAATTTAAAAGTTTTTGACGAGCAGTTCTTAAATTTTGCCAATTTGAAGGTACATTTTTCAATTCTTCAATTTTTGAATTAAATTCATTAAAAAACTTTGCAGAATCTTCATTTATCTTACTTCTAATTTGGTTGTATCTTTGATCCAGTGTAATGAGATGATCAGTTATATTCTGCTGTATATGATTGAAAGTATCTTCCAAATTTAAAGATTGAAATACTTTTTGAAGAGAATTTGTCAAATTAATTGAATTTTTCAAATTTTCTTCATTTTTCGAATATTCTTTAATGAGTTCAAAATCAGCACTAATTTCATTTGCTTTTTCATCAGAATTGTATGTTTTGAAATTGGCAAATTGAAATTGATGCTTTCTAAAAGGTTTTTCAGGAAATTCATTTGAATTTAAAGAAGAAAAATCTGCATTTTTCCAAATTAATACAAAGTCATCCAAATTTTCATTGTTGAAATTTTCAGTAATAGTATATACCTGAAATTCATCTTTAATGCTTGAATCTAATTTTTTCCCTGAAAGGGCACACAGCCCATTTTGTCGTTCAAAGATTTCATTGATTTGTTCTTGGGAAAGTTCCACTGTTGTCATATAAGACCTCCGTTTAGTTTGTTTTTTTCGTTTCTTATAGAATAGCAATTTAGCTATTCTGAACCATCATTTTTTTGAATTAAAGATAAATCTTTATCATTTTCCTGAATTTTCAGATTCCTTAATGCCTGAATCTTCAAATTACTGATTGGTGGTAATTCTCCACCTTGTACGATTGTATTCAATTCTTCTGAATCAATTGTTTCTCTTTCCAGAAGAATTTTTGAACCTTTATGTAAAATTTCTATATTTTCACCTAAAAGTCGCTCTGCTTCTGCACTTGCATTATAAAGAATACTTTGAATTTCACTATCTATTAATTGTGCAGTAACATCACTATACTCTTTCATTTGAGTGAAGTCTTTTCCTAAAAATACTTCATGTTGTTCATTATTAAAACTCATAGGACCTATTTTTTCGCTCATACCCCATTCGCACACCATTTTACGAGAGAGTTTTGTTGCTCTTTGTAAGTCATTAGAAGCACCAGTTGTATATGTATTGAAAACTAACTTTTCAGCAGCTCTGCCACCTAAAAGCATAATTATTTGAGATACAATATATTCCCTTGAAAGGGAATGTGATTCTTCATTTGGTAAATAAGCAGTAACACCAAGTGCACGTCCTCTCGGAATGATTGTTACTTTGTGAACAGGATCTGCATGAGGAAGGAATTTTCCAAGTAAAGCATGTCCCATTTCATGGTAGGCAGTCAATTCTTTTTCTTTATCGGAAATAACCATGCTTCTTCTTTCGACACCCATTAATATTTTATCTTTTGCCATTTCAAAGTCATACATTGTAACCAAATCACTCATTCTTCTGGCTGCAAGTAAAGCAGCTTCATTGGCTATGTTTGCAATATCAGCTCCGGAGAGACCTGGAGTGGATTTTGCCAATACTTCGAAATTAATGTCTGGGGCTAATGGTAACTTCCTTGTATGAACTTTAAAGATGCCTTTTCTACCATTTATATCGGGTCTGTCAACAACAACTTGACGGTCAAATCTTCCGGGTCTTAGCAAAGCCGGATCAAGAACATCAGGTCTGTTTGTAGCTGCCATTATGATGACACTGCTATTTTGTTCAAATCCATCCATTTCTACAAGTAATTGGTTCAAGGTTTGTTCTCTTTCATCATGTCCACCGCCTAATCCTGCGCCACGCTGACGACCAACTGCATCAATTTCATCTATGAAAACTATGCAAGGTGAATTTTTCTTTGCTTGTTCGAAAAGATCTCTAACACGACTTGCACCAACCCCAACAAACATTTCAACAAAGTCTGCACCTGAAATTGAAAAGAAGGGGACACTTGCTTCTCCTGCAACTGCTCTTGCCAAAAGAGTTTTCCCGGTTCCGGGAGGTCCTAAAAGCAATACACCTTTTGGAATTTTTCCACCTAATCTTTGGAATCTGAAAGGATCTTTTAAATATTCAATAATTTCTTCAAGTTCTTCCTTTGCTTCATCTGCACCGGCAACATCTTTGAATGATATATTTGAATCATTTTTTTCCATCATTTTAGCCCTGGAACGACCAAAATTAAAGATATTCTTATTGTTAGCTCCATTACCACCCATTTGGAAGCGGCGCATTAGATAAAACCAAGCAACTATTAAAAGTAAAAATGGTAAGATTGAGAAAATTGGTCCCCAGATTGAAGAGTTGTCAACTTCATAAGTCCAGGATATGTTCTTAGAACTCCACAAATCTTCTGTTTTGCTGTTTATGAAATTTAACTTTACAGAAAATTTCTTTATATCTTTTGGTTTGCCATTTACATTGATAGTTATTGGTTCCTTTAGTTTTCCAATAAAATCATAATTATTCGACTGTCGTTTAATAACTTTGGCAGAAACTATTTTTTCTTCATCTAGTAATTGTTGGTACTGGGTATATGTGATTACGGAATCTTGGTTCTGATTTTCTTGGAAGAAAATATACATTAAAAAAATAAATGAACCGAAAAGAATCCAAATCACAAAATTTTTCATAAGATTTGGTGGTGTATTTCCCTGATTTTGTGGTTTTTTATTATTGTTATTATTATTTTTATCTTGTGAAGTATTATTCATTAATTTCCTCGAATAATGTATTGTTTTTTATGTAAAAAGTGATTAAATCAAAGTTGTGTAAGTTTTGACGTATAGAATTACATATAATTATAAAATATTATAATTAATATAAAAAAGTGGTTTGTTTATTAATCAATCCTCAATAATATAAATATCTTTCAAATTTCTTCCGAATTCATTGAAATCCATACCATAACCTATTACAAATTTAGGTTCTATTTCAAATCCTACATACTTTACAGATATTCCTGAAGTATTAGATTCAGGTTTTAATATTAGTGAGCAAATTTCAATTGAAGCAGGGTAATAGTCAAATAATTTTTTTGTTAAGGCATTTATTGTATTTCCGGTATCAATAATATCTTCAATTATAATGATATGTTTGCCCGAAAATTTATTAATATTTTCAATTATTTGCACATCGCCATTTGAAGTTAATTTCTTGCCATAACTCTTTGCAATAATTGTCTCGACAGTCAATTCTAAATCTAAATTTCTCATTAAATCTGCAGCAAACAGTATAGCACCTTTTAATGTAATTAGTAGTACTATTTCCTCACCGGCGTAATCATTGTTGATTTGTTCAGCTAGTTGTTGCACCCTTTCTGAAATGTTATTTTCAGAAATTAATGAAGTAAATGTATAACCCTGAATCTGAATTGATTTTTTCAAATTTATTAACTTTTTGGTAGAATTGTTGCTTTTAAAACTTTCGAAGTAACTTTAGTAACTTTAAATTTATTATTGATTTGATGCCCCATTACCCACACGATATCATTTTTTGTAGAAAGTACGTAAACAAAATTCTTATCAAAATTGCTAACTTTTGTATCAATAAGAAAATCGCTGATCTTCTTCTTACCAATCATACCAAGTGGATAAAAATCATCTCCTTCCTGCCAATTTCTTATTGTAAAGGAGAGGGGTAATTTGTCAAAATCGAAATATTCAATATTCTTTTCTTCAGTAAATTTTACTTTTTGAGAATTAGTTACTTCAAGTTTCAATATGAAATTACCTATTGTTGTCTCACTCACTTTTTCAATAATTTTTTCAATTTTCAGAGGTGTGAAATTTTTTGTGAAAATTAGTTGATTTCTGTCTTTGTAACAAGTAATAAATTTATTTACTTCACAAATCTTTCCACTTTCGGAATGCTTCAAATCAAGTATCCTATCTATTTGAAGAAAGTTGATTTGATGTAATTCGAAGTTCCTTTTCAACATTTGAGAAATAATTTCGCCTTGCAAATATTCATTAAAGGTATTTAGTTTCGCAATTTTAAGTATTACTTTGTTTTCTTCAGAAACATCAACAATTGATTGATAGTAATCATCAATAAAAGTATCAATAAATTCATCAGCGCCTTGCAAAAATTTTGTAACACGGTTCAATTGTTCTTTAAATGAAGGATTAAACTCATTTTCGATAAATGGAATTAGTTTGTGTCTGACTTTATTCCTGGTGTATTCCACCCAGTCGTTTGATTCATCTTCACGCCAAACTAAATTTCTAACTTTGGAATAATTTATTAATTCATTTTTTTGAAAGGAAATAAGAGGTCGGAAAATTCTTACATTTTTAATTAATTGTCGAACTTTGGGTATCCCCGAAAGTCCTGTCAGACCACTTCCACGGAAAAGATTAATGAAAAATGTTTCAATATTATCATCAGATGTATGAGCGGTTGCAATTAAATCAGCTTTTATCGTTCGTGTTGTTTTTTCAAAGAAATTGTATCTCAGTGTTCTCGCAGCTGTTTCGATACTCAAAGCATTTTTCTGAGAATATTCCTTTACTTTCCCTGAAGAGTAGTAAAATTCCAGCCCATAATGTTTAGCCAATGATCTTACAAAATCTTCATCTTTTTCGGATGCTTCCCCACGTAATTTATGGTTAAAATGGGCAATTGAAAGCGTAAAACCAATCTTTTTTGAAATTTGGTATAAAATATCAAGTAGAACAGTTGAATCTATCCCACCGCTTACTGCAGCAACAATTTTGTACGTATTATTCACATACAATTCTTTAGATAAAAATTTCTCTACATCATTAAGCAAGTTTGATACACTATTACTTAAAAGTTGCTTTTTTGTAATATTTTTTTGAAAGTTAATTTTCAATTTTTTTTATATTTATTTAAAAAAATTGAGATTTTCCTTAAAGAAAAAAGAAAATCTCATAATATTTAGTATTTAAAATTACTATTTATTGTATCTAAGCCATTCAAGTCTTGGTTGCAATTCCTGAATTGGTTTATAAAGTTTATCCTTAGGTAAAATTGCATCTTCCTGACTTGTGAAAACTAATTCATAATCCACACTCATTACAATTGCTTCTTCAGGACAAACTTCTTCACAAAAACCACAGAAAATACATCTGAGCATATTAATTTCAAACAATTTTGGAAATCTTTCCTTTTCTTTGTCAGTTTCATCTGGTTGAACTTCAATCGCAAGGGCAGGGCAAACTCTTGAACATAATCCGCAAGCAACACATCTACCACCGTCTTCTTCTAAAACTAATACAGGTCTTCCTCTGTACGAAGGACTTGGAATCATTTTTTCTTCAGGATAACTACGAGTGAATTTTGGTTTAAACATTGCTCCAAAAGTTGAAGCTAATCCTTTAGCAATTTCAGGTATATATAATTTTTCCCAAAAATTAAGTCTTTCTGATTCTATATTTGTTTTTACATTCATATTTAATTTCCAGTATTAATTTTGTAACAGTACTACTACAGCAGTAACTACTAAATTTAATAAAGACAAAGGTAACATTACTTTCCAACCTAAATTCATTAACTGGTCATACCTGAATCTAGGAACTGTCCATCTTACCCATATAAAGAACATTATTAAGAGGTATATTTTCACAACTAAAACAACAAATTGGAAGATACCTAACATCCAAGTTCCGGATTCCAATCCAATGATTGCTGGGTCAAAAGGTAAAGTCCATCCACCCAGAAACAGTAATGCAATAATAGCAGCAGAAGTAGCCATATTTGCATATTCTGCAAGGAAAAACATACCGAATCTCATTCCGGAATATTCAGTATTGTAACCTGAAACTAGTTCTTGTTCTGCTTCAGGTAAATCGAATGGAGCCCTGTTTGTTTCAGCAAATGCAGTAGTAAGAAAAATGATAAAAGCAACTGGTTGAACAAAGATATTCCAACGGAATCCACCCCAATCTGCGAACTGATTATGAACAATTTCTGTAAGTGAGAATGAACCTGACATTAAGATTATTGATAAAATAGCCAATCCCATTGAAAGTTCATAAGATATCATTTGCGCTGAAGACCTCAATCCACCCATTAATGAGTATTTATTATTTGAAGACCAACCTGCAAGAGCAATGCCATAAACACCAACAGAAGTCATTGCAAGTAGGAATAAAATCCCAATATCAGCTTGTGGTGCAATGCCCATTTGAATCACATTTTGTCCGAATTTTATAGGATCACCTAAAGGAATTATTGCCCAAACACTTACAGTTATTCCAAGAGAAATAACAGGGGCTAATCCGTGAACAAATTTATTAGCACCAGCCGGAACAATATCTTCTTTGAGTATTAATTTAACAACGTCAACAATAGGTTGCAATAATCCGAATGGCCCAACACGATTAGGTCCTATTCTGAATTGAATAAAAGCAGAAATTTTTCTTTCCAAATAAACAGAAACAGCAGCAGATAATAATAGAAGAGTAATTATTATCAATGCTTTTAAAACAGTTTCAAGTATTATCCACCAAATTTGATCCATAATATTTCTTTACATTTTAGGGTTTAAATGAATGGGATACATAATTCATTGTAACTTTTTCTTTTTTGTTTGCTGCATTTAATTTTATGCCCTTATTTTCTTTTAATAAAGCATAATTCATTCCATTGAAATCAGGTATTTGATTGCTAATTTCATTAAATATGTCTTCTGAACTTGTATAATCAAAGTTTCCACCCATTGAATTACCAAGGGCTTTAATGATTTTCCATACAGGTTTACAATCACGAATTTCTTTTTGGGTCCAATGATCATTAAATGAGCCAAATTTGTCCCATCTGCTCATTTTCATACCCATTCTATGAATATTTTCTTTTGTAACAAGAGCTGGTGAGAGTAATTGTACTCTTTCTTCAACATTTGTAAATGTCCCTTCAATTTCTGCATAACTTGATGCTGCAAAAACAATATCAGATATGGCAGTGAAAGAATTATTATTTGGAGAAATAGTAATTAATAATTCCAAATTTCTAGCAGCATCCAAAAGTTCTGAATTACCTTCCAGATTGTCGTTAACTATTAATAATGCTTTAATAGCTTTTTTGTTAATCAACTCAATTAATTGGTTAGATGAAAAAGAATCACCAAGTGGCTGAATACCCATTAGAGTGGCACCTTTTGTATTAGGGCTTTTTTCACTAGTCCTTAATGAATTATCAGCAAAATCAGCATCAAATCTTTTAATAAAATCAATATGATTTGTTTTGAGAACTTTTCTTGTGAATTTATTCAATATATAATGGTCCTCGTTAGTTGAAAATGGAGAACCCAATACCATGATTTCTGAATGTTTGAATCTATTCAATGCTTCAACTGCAGCAATTTTTGCTTCATCGAATTCCACTTGAGTTAATTCACCGGATTTCCTCACTAAATTTGAAGTAATTCTTTCATCATTGATACTGTTATACTGTGTCAAACGACCGTAATCGCACATCCAGTATTTATTTACAAATTGATTATTATCAGGTTGAAGGCGAAGAACTTTATTGTTTTTAACTCCGATTTCCATATTGCATCCACGTGAACATCCTGGACAGATAGATGGATTGAATGACATTTCCCATACACGGGATTTGAATCTGAAATCTTTAGAAGTTAAAGCTCCAACAGGGCATAATTCAATTACATTCATTGAATATGGATTGTCAAGTTCAGTTCCTTCGAAAAGTTCTATAGTAACATGATCTCCACGATTAACAAAAGTAAGTACATCCTGATTTGCTATTTCTTTGGAATAACGAATACATCTTGAACAGGAAATACAGCGTTCAGCATCGAAAATTACATTTGGACCCCAGCTTTGTCTTTTTTCTTTATGATTCTTGGCTTCGGTGAATCTGCTTTCTCCATTGGAATGCAAGAAAGCATATTCCTGCAATTTACATTCGCCTGCTTCATCGCAAATTGGACAATCAAGCGGGTGATTGATTAACAAAAATTCCATAACTGATTCTTGTGCTTCAATCACTTTTTCATTTTGGGTTCTCACAATCATCCCGTCTGTAACTTGAGTAGCACATGCAATTTGTAATTTTGGGAACCACTGCACTATTTGATTGCCATCTGAATCGTGTTCTGTCGATCCATCAGGAAGCCTTTTTGGCATTCCTACTTCAACTAAACACATTCTGCAATTTCCTGAAACTGAAAGTTCAGGATGCCAGCAAAAGTGGGGGATTTGCATATTATTCTGGTAAGCTGCTTCAATTACAGTTTTTCCACTATCAACATTCAATAAATTGCCATCTATAGTTATCTGTGGCATTCGATTGCTCCTTAGATTCTTCTACTTTGAATAAAGAATACAACTTTTAATTATATTAAAATACAAATTTATATAAAAAAAATAAATCTTTAATAAAAAATTATCAACTTAATTTGGAAATTGAGTATAAGTGAGTATGTGGAGTTTTAGTATTTGTAATTAAATCAGGAAGTTTCAGCTATTCGCCAAATCTCCTGGCAGGGAAAATTATTTTCATAAAGAGGTTTAGAAATAATTACTGAGTCTATTCCCAATTTTTCATATTTTTTTAATTCGATAAAATCAGAATAATCCCGTACTCCACCTTGTAATGTAATTTTCAAACCAGAATTTAAAAAAATATCCTCAAGATTGTTGAAATTTATTTTTTCATTATTGTCATTCCAATCAAGGTCTCCGAAAATTATTCTTTTCCCGTCTACCTCTTTTACTTTTTCAATATACTCCTGAATGGTAATTTGTGATTCATAACCCCATTGTGATAAAAAATTATTTTTTACTAGAGCATAAAAAATGATTCTATTTGCTGAATATTTTTCAATCAACTCTTTCACGTTTTTTGGATTATCTAATAGAAACTGGCAAACTGCTACCCGGAGTATTCCTTTTTTTAAGTATAACTCGCAAACATCAATTGAATTTGACATAGATGAAAGTGTTATAGGTATATCCAGACAATCTAATATTTCAATAATTGTATCTATGTTAGTTGTATGGTTTTCATCATACAAATCATTAATATGGAGAGTTTTAGCATTTTCAGAACGCCAAAGTTTACATAAATTCATTGGCACTTCACTCAATTCTTTGTAATAATAATCGAATTCGTTGGAATATTTAATTAAATCAATTACTTTACCATTTTTAATATCTAATGAAGGTATAACAAGCATCTCTATTTCATGAGTTTAGATAAAGCAATTTTAATGATATCTTCTGTTGACATTTCGCTGTTCTGCGTCAGAATTTGCGAAATAATTTTTTCAGAAGAAACTCTGTTATATCCCAATATGACAAGAGCTTCGATAGCTTCGTTTTTATTGAATGTTTTAATTTTGCCTTCTATTGATAATTCTAGAATACTGTCCTTTAGTACTTTATCCCTTAGCTCCAAAATAATTCTTTCGGCTGTTTTTTTCCCTATTCCAGGAAACTTCTGCAATAGACTAGAATTAGAAGTGGAGATTATTTCAATGAGTTCGTTTGAATCTATCGAAGAAAGAATAGTAACTGCGCTTTTTGGTCCAATACCATTTACACTAGTTAATAAAATAAACATTTCTTTTTCGCTTTTTGTGAAAAATCCATATAGTGTTAATGAATCTTCTCTTACAATTAACTCGGTATGTAAAGAAATAATTTCGCCAACAGGTGGTAATTTTTCAAATGTTTTCATGCTCATAAAAATGGAAAAACCAACAGAATTGGTTTCTACAACTACTTCTGTTGGTTTTTTTTCTAATATTTTCCCAGTTAAATAAGCAATCATTAATTCTTAATCCATTTTTGAGTATAGATTTTATCTTTTGTGATTATTCTTAAAATGTAACTTCCGGTTGGAATATTTGTTAAATTCAGTTCCAAAGAATTATTTGAAAGAATAATATTATCAATATATACAATTTGACCTGTCAAATCTAATATTTCTAATTGAGCATCAGAAGAAATGATTCCCTTGAAATTTACATGGAATTTTCCAAAATTAGGATTTGGTGAAATTGAAAGATGATTCGAATTATTATCATATTCATTCACTGAATTTTCAACGTCAAAATCATCAGAAAAATTTGAACAACCAGCTTCGTTAAAAATTTCAACCTTAAAAATGGCAATATCTTCTTCACTTAGAGTATATGTCTGACCTGTAGAATCAGTTATTTTCTTACCATTTCTATACCATTGGTATGAATATCCATCAGAAGCTGTCAATATTCTGCCATCTCTATTTATTGAAGGTTTAGTAGGATTGTCACTACGCACAATATGTAAAGTATCGGAATTTGTTTGGCAACCGTCGTCAGTAATACCTAATACGTAATAATCACCGGGTTCTGTTATCGTAATTCTTCTTGTTGTTTCACCAGTGGACCACAAATACTGATCAAATCCAATACTTGCTCTTAATTCAAGGGCAGTTTCGTCACCACAAAGAGCAAAATGTCCTAAATCTGCAGTAACAGACATTATTCTATTTTGGTTTACTTTAACATTAACTGCTTGTGATTTTGCATTACATCCATTATCATTAAAAATTATTACAGAATAAGCACCATTATCCTTCACGGTAATTGACTTAGTTTGCTCTCCATTTGACCACACAAAATTATCATAATCTCCTTCCAACTCAAGTTTCACACTCTTTCCTTCACAAAATTCAGTATCACCGAAAATATTAATTACCGGTTGCGGTAAATTACAATCCATAACTTCACATTCCCAGACACCACGACCATAAGTTGCAGCACGGAGCATTGTCTTCGATGAATAGTTAATTTCAAGTTCATTTACAACTAAATTAGGCATTCCTGTACCAAATTTTTCCCAATATGCAGAATTATAATCACTGTAATAAACCCCAAAATCAGTACCAACATATAGTCTGTCAGGAGAATTCTTTTGGTATGCAATTGTATTTACAGGAATATTTGGTAAATTTCCAGAAATATTAATCCAATTTTCGCCATCATATTCCCAAACTTTATCTGAAAGTGTAAAACCTGATTTTGTTACCCAAATTCTTTCAGGTCTTTTAGGATCAACCACTATATATGTTAAAGAAGATGAACCTGATGTTAAAATATTATTCCAATTTAAACCACCATCATAAGTTACAAATAAAGTGGTTGTATTGCAAGCATATATCACATTAGAATCAGAAGGAGCAACAGCAATTGCTTTTAATACTTGTGATGATCCAAAATCAGATATTTTACTCCATTGGCCAACATCACCACCTCGTCTGTTTATCCACACATTTTGATGACCACAAAGTAAAGTACTAGGATTTGAAGGATTTAATACAAATGGAGTAACCCAGCCGGAATTTTCCCCAGTTGTTTTCCTAGTAATAATAGTTGAATAATTTTGTCCACCATTATTCGATCTGTAAAAAGTTCCATAATAGATTGAAGTATAAATTCTTTGAGGATTTGTTGGATGCACAAGACACTCCATACCATCCCCAGCGGAAAGATGTTTCCATGTACCATCAATTAATCCACTGGAACCATTGTCCTGGGCACCGGCAATAATCACTGATGGATATGAATCTGAACTGCTTAATCGATAAAATTGAGTTATATTAATCCCATTAGTAAGGTCTGTCCAATCTGCTCCATTGTTAGCGGTAAATGATATGCCGCCGTCATTACAAGCATAAAGCCTTTTCCCAGATGGAGAAAATTTTAAATCATGAATATCTGCATGGACAAAAGGTTTGGAGTCATAACCAAACCAATGAGTATTTAAATCCAAATCAGTACCCATAGTTGTTGATTTCCAAATATTAATTCCACCGGTAAATAATAAATTTTCATCTTTTGGTGAAACTGCAAGTGCTAAATCATAAATTCCTTGTCCTCCTGTATCTCCGGAACTTCCATAATACCATCCAAGTACATTCCCAGCAGTCGATAAATCAGATACTTCAGTCCAGGAATTACCTTCATCATCTGATACTTCTATTGAATTGAATCCGGCATCAGTAGCTGCAGAAAGACAATAAATGTAATTTGGAGCTTTAGGTGTAACTTCGATATTCAAACGATAAGTATTATTTATTTGATGTAGTAAATTCCAAGTTACTCCACCGTCAGTAGATTTTATTATTGAATTTGTACCTGAAAAACCGTATGTAGATGCATATACAATATTCGCATCTCCCGGTTTGAATTCCATATCAATAACACCATATTCAGAAGTTCTTACTTTCCATGTACTTCCACCATCATCTGAAGTGAAAATTCCATCCAGAAAACGTAATGCTTGAAGTCCTTTATTTTTGACTAGAAAATTTATTTCTTCGGACACTCTGTCCAAGGAGTAGTAGGTTATCTTTGATAGATGCTTATGATATACGCAATATTTACATTTAAATCTGCATCCGCGCTGGGTCTCGATAAAGGCTTGCCTTCTGGCGTATAATTTTTCAGGAATGACTTCAGACATATATACAGAAGGGATTTCATCAAGATTTGTAACCCGCGTTCCTTCGTCTCCAATACGGTCTATCTTATATATGCCTTTTGCAGGAAGATCGGTTTCATCATTACAATTCAGAATTTTAGAAAGGAGAGAATATAAGGGACGCTCGCCTTCTCCCATAATGTAGTAATCGGCGATAGACGTTGCGGGAAAAGTTTTAATTCTCTGTTCTGTAATCTCCGGTCCTCCTAAGATGTACAGGACTTTAGTGGACAATTTGGTTCTCAGTTCTCTGATTATTTCAAGAACTTTCTCTATATTCCATGAATAGCAGCATATTCCGACATAATCAGGACGGGCATGTTCCAATTCTTCAATTATTTTTGAGTTAGCGGCATTGACTCCAGAACAGAAGACCTCACAGGAAAGGGTATTGCTTATGGCTGGTTTGGAAATCAGATAAGATTTCAGGATATATGGAGCAATAAGGTACGAAGACAATGCGCCTTCCGGATACAGCCCTAGCATAAAAAGTTTTCTGGGATTCATTAATACACCTTTAGTGACGAGAGATATCCATCATTTGTTCAAAGGCCTCACTATCCAGGCGATAAAGATCTGTGGATTTAGTTATATAGACTTCTTTGTCGCGGGCATTTCTTAACATAACGGCACCAGCGCCTATTATACATTTCCGGCCGACTTGAATATTGTCTTTAAAGGTAACATTAACACCTACAAAGCTTGATTCTCCGATCCTGACGCCTCCAGAAAAAACGATATGAGATGAAAGCCAGCAATGATCTTCAATAATAACATCATGACCGAAATGGTTTCCGCTCCAAATGACAACATTATTTCCTATTGTTACATATGGCTGCAAAACCTGATTTTCAAGGATAAAACAATTTTCACCTATCACTGTATCTCCCCAGAAGCTGGATTTTGAGCAAATATAGCTCACGCATGTGTATCCTTTGGATTTGGATTCTTCATATTTTGCACGTCGGACAGAGTTAAGATTATTATATCCCACCGCAACAAACATCTTGTATTTATCAGGAGGATATATATTTTCAATTTCATCAAAGGGAACTAATGGTAATCCCATGAATGAGTCCTGTTGTATGTAAGCTCGATCCAGTGTAAATGCATCTACCTGAAACTGAGAATCATGCTCAAAATAAAATTTTACGAGCTTTCCAAGCGTACCCGTACCAAAAATTATAATTTTTCCCATAGTTTATTTTTCTCCAAATCTCAGTGAATTATTTCAAATTCGCAATCCGCCATCAATTTCCAGAATACGGCCATTAAAAAAATCATTTTTAATGACAAACATGATGGCGTCAGATATTTCTTCCGGTTCACCAAGTCTTCGCAATGGAGTCTTTCTTTTCCAGTCAGACAATGTTGCTTCAGATATTGATGATTTTGTAGTTTCTGTAGATGTGAATCCGGGAGCAATGCCCGCAACACGAATTCCCATCAGTCCCAGCTCTTTTGCCCAAGTCACTGTCAACGCATTGACTGCCGCTTTACTTGCTGAATATGCACTTTGCCCTGCATTTCCTGAAGCACATATTGAACTGATGTTTATTATTAAGCCTGCCGTTCTAGATTCAACAAATCTTTCAATAATGCCGAGACCTACATAGAAAATAGCATTGAGATTTGTCTGAATTGTACGTTCCCATTTTTCGACAGGATAAGTTTTTAATCCATCTGCCCCGATACTTATGAGCGGTGCACTATGTATGTATCCTGCATTATTCACAAGAACATCAACTGTTCGAAATTTGTCAAAGACTGCCGAGATAGAAGATTTAACATTAGAAGGATCTGTAATGTCAGTCTTAACGGTAAAAATCTCAGGATGTTCTTTGTTCAGCTTTTCAATTGCTACGGAATCAATATCAAAAACACAAACATTTGCACCAGCGGCTAACAGCTGTATAGCTGCACAACGTCCGATTCCTTTTGCTCCGCCAGTGATTATAACTGTTTTTCCTGCGATATCCATTAAAATGTAATGCCTTTTACCTTAAGTACTTCTTTGATCACATTGATTTTTGTCATTGAAACTATTTCGACTACAGTAAGTCTTGAGATCTTAAAATCTTCTTCAATGGCTACAATAAGTTCCATATGTTTCAATGAATCCCAGCTGAGTGTATTAGCCATAGAGGTTTCATCATCTATATCTGTTTCCTCTATATTTAATATTTGAGAAACTAATCTCTTCAGTTTTATCTCGTTATTAACAGTAGTCATTTATTCTCCTTTTCTAACCAGTATAGTAAATTCATAAATGGGATAATCATGCAATAACGTAACATACTTTGAAAAATTCCGCTTACAATAGTCAAAAATGAAAAGAGGGTCTGCATAATAAAGATAGTCTCGCCTCTTATCGGCATCGGAATACTTTGTAAGTATATTGAACGAGAATCCTGTTACGGCTAGCGAATTCATTTTTGTAATAGTCGTTAACACATATTCACACCATT
>MHAC01000058.1:35817-36537 GCA_001804565.1 Ignavibacteria bacterium GWF2_33_9
ACAAGATAATCATAGGGATTTAGTTCCTTTTCATCTCCGCAAAACTTTATATTTGAATGGCTGCAATGTAACTCTTTGGCTTTTATAAGCATCTCGTTAGAAATATCAAAACCGGTATAATTAAAATCAGCATCTCCTTTTAGCAGATAATCTGAAAGAGCTCCATATCCGCAGCCATAATCAAGAATAGAGAACTTTCCCTGTGAGTTTACTATTTTAAGGAGTTGATTAAAGCGCATACACTGTGATGATTCAGAATTCCAGTCAACACCTCTTGGAACTGCACCATGCTCTTTTATTTTATTGGTATAATATTCTGATACTTTACTCTGTATGTCATTGGTTGTATTCATGGACATTCCTTAAAACTTTTCATGTATTTGGAAGACTCCGGTCCCATATTAAAAATCAAATCAACTATGCTTACAAAATGATCAAATGGAGGAAACATCTGATTATATTCAGGATAAGAGTCATAATTCATATAAGATAATTTAATTTCTGCCGCGTCAAACATTTCATCGACAATGTAGCCTTTAGCACTGGGGCCGGAGATGTACTCGGTTGCATTAGCCTGTCTGCATAAATTTACTAAGCGCTCTGTTTTTCCGTCAGCGACTTTGTAATCCATAGACCAGCTTATTTTTGTTTTAATTCCGAGAAGTGATGAAATTCCGGTTATGAAACGGTAATTTATCTTACTCAGAGATTCATCTGTGC
>MHAC01000059.1:0-18122 GCA_001804565.1 Ignavibacteria bacterium GWF2_33_9
CTGAAACTAAAATATCGTTGAATTCAGAAAAGGGCGCAAAAAGGGCTTATTGGCTTATTGGCTTATTGGCTTATTGGCTTATTGGCTTATTGGAAGACGATTCACGGATATTTTATTGCATCAAAACCGCAGAAAAATCTGAGCAGAAATCAAATTGTAATTACAGAAAAAACAAGAATTGCCAAAGAGATTTTGCATTCAAATTTATCCGAAAGATATTTATTATGAATTGTGAGTTTGAATTCGAGATACAAAAGGGTTGCGGACTTGCAAGATTGTAAGCAACCCCTCAGGATTCCACTGTATATCTTATGAAAATAGGCTATAGAGTCTTGTTCCTCATTAAGTATAAATTTGTTTCCATAATATATATACTTAATTGCTTTCAATTTTTTCACAATAATTTAAATAGGTATTTATATGAAAAAAATACTTTTAATTTTAGGTGTAATGCTTGCCTTTACAAGCATTTCTTATTCGTATTATCCTTTCTGCATTCAGTGTCCTGAAGTTCCATTTCAGACCGGTTCTGTAAGTTTCACAACACCTGATGGCTGTCAGGTATCTGTACTTTTTGGATGGCGTGATGTTTCATGTCCACCTCCAAATTATACACATCAAGTATTGATTTATGGATTTGTGTTAGTTAATCCGGGATGCGAAGCATATACACTTGATAATTCAACATTACGTGATTTAGCTGTTCCTGCGATTTATAATTCTGGTCAATTACCTGCAAATTGGATTCCTCTTGAAGGAGATTGTTATGATAATTATGAATTTGTTTCCTGGGGCTGTATGTATTTTGATTGGAATTATCAGGGACCGGGACCAACAGGACAGGGAAGTTCCGGCTGGTTCCCTTGCGATTTGAGTGAATGTTGTATTAATCACATTACTGTATGTAGAACAAATAACCAAATAGTGATTTCCTCACAACAGCAATCTACTGTTTCCTGCGAAGAAGGTGAAGCAGGTTGCACATCTCAATGTCCGTAATAGGAGGAAAATATGAAGTGGCTCATATTTATCATTTTGCTTTTCTTGAGTATTAATTTATATGCAAAAGAAAGTAAACAAGTGACAAAATATTACAATTCAGTTTATATTACTGAATCGGATGATTGTTATTATACAAATACAAAAGGAAGAACATTTACAAATCTATCACTGGATGATGCAAAAAAAATTGTTCCGCAATTTTTTGAATTGAATAATAGTAAGGATAAATTTGATATTTCTGTAAATCTAACAACATACCCTAATCCTTGCATTAACAATTTGAATCTAATCATAAAAAGTGAAAATGAAGCACAGGCAAAAATTTATCTTATGGATGAAAATAATAATTGTGAGCTCATATTTCAAGGAACAATGAACATAGGAAATAACGATTTACAATTTGATTTATCAAAAGCAAATAAAGGACTACAAATAATTTGTTTGGAAATCAATGGCAAAAAATATTATCAGAAAATAATTAAAATGTAATGTATTAAAGAGGCTGCTTTCAGTTATGAACAGTATGCAGCTTCTTGCATTTATATAATAGGAAAATCAAATGAAAAAAATAATTCTTATTCTTTTATTTTTATCAATTATTATTTCATCAAAATCATTTTCAACAGATTATGGAATAATGATAGACGACCAGATTTTAACGTATAATTATGAACATATTCGAGATTATAAAATATACTATAAAGGGACATTAGAATTACTTGCATGGTCAGGTGATTTAAACTTCAATAATGGGAAAACTTTTATTGAGGCTAATTCTTTATATACGAAAGCCTCGAATCCTGCATATCAAGTTTATAAATTGTTTTATATTTCCCCTGATACTATGAAGAGTTGGAAACGTACTGAAGTATGTATTTGGAAAGATTCTGCAAGAACAAAATATTATTCTTATGCAACTCCAAGTCTAGTCTTGCTCCCAAGCGGTAAAATAATGCTTACTACAGATACGATGGGTTTAGTATTTGAATCTGTGGATAACGGCTATACTTATACTTTAAGACAATTAAAGGGATTAGAAGATAAATCTCTTTTAAGATTAGCTTTTAAAGATGATTCAGTCGGAATAGTTACAACGAAAGAGAATGAAATATATAAAACATTTGACGGAGGGTATAACTGGAAAAAAATACTACCTGTCGATCCATCTATTGATTCAAGCAAATATTTTTTCAGTAATTTATTTTATAAAGACAATGGGAGTAAAAATAAATTATTAATAGCCTTTTTACGGATTAATGGAAGAAATAAATTGTATATTAGCAATGATGATGCTGAAAGTTGGAATGAATGCAGTCCTTTCCCGAATTTATATAAAACTAATATTAGTACAGCTTACCCTAATATTTTCTGTAGAAATGATTCTTTATGGTTTATTACTTATTATGCTCTCGGAAAAAATTATGCATCAGCTCCATTACATAATACTCTATATTTTACTTCAAATTTTGGCAAAACATGGGATATTCAGCTGTATGCCCAGCCAAAATTACCGATTAATAGTGCTTTAAATAGAATTTTGTTTTATGACAATTCTCTTGTCGGTATGATGTCTTCAGGTGCTACATCACCTCAGTTATTAGTGACATTTAACGGAGGTAAATATTGGGTGAATCTTCACGATACCATAACATCGCATGAAACAACAAATACAAGTGCTGACAAATATTTCTATGTGAATATTTTTAAATATCAAAATGATATTTATTATATAAATGGCAATAATCAATTGTACAAATTTAATTTGCTCAGTGATTTGCCTGTAGGCGTTGAAGAAAATGACAAAAATGTTAATAATGGAAAGATCTTCTATAATATAACATCGCAGAATATAGAATTCAAAGCAGAAAGCGATGAATTTTATTCGAGCATAAGAATATTCGACCTTGACGGGAGAGAACTCTATAAATCATACGGAGGAAATCAAAGTAATTTCTCGATACAGAAAAATGAATTACAGAATGCAAAGGTAATTTTCGTTGTTGCTCAAACGAATAAATCAGGTTACATTAAAAAACTGATGCTGGAATAATGAGAAATATGATATATGCTTTTTTATTGCTTGGATTGATTACGAATTTGGATGCAAGACCAATTGCTTATGTAAATTCAACTAATGAAATTGACTTTGATACAGTTTATCCGCAGCAGTTAGAAAAGAAAATTATTCTTCACAATAATGGGGATGAAGTTCTCAGGATATTATCCCTCAAAGCTTCCTGCGGATGTACAGTATTATCTGCTCATCAGGATACAATACTTCCGAATGAATCTCAGGAAATATCTGTAAAGTACAACTTAATGCGAACAAGCGGAAGCAAAATGTTTCATCTATATATTAATACAAATGACACTTTGCATTCTAAATTGGATATAATAACCAAACTATAACTTTATTTCGTCAAAATAGTAATTCTATGCTATGCAATAGTTTACGATTTCGAGATAAAAGAGGAGGTTACTTCCTGTAACTTCCTCTTTTTTTGAAAACTCGTTCTTTTTTGGGAGCATTTTTTAATTCAGCCAAATCCATTAAGCCGTCAATCATTTCGATGTAAGCTACATTTTTTTTCAAATCGACTTTTTTTACTACATTCGGTGTGTAAGGAATTGGCAGCATGAATTCCTCACTTTCAACAATCCACACCTGATTGGCCGGATTAAGCATAATATCTTTTACAATGCCAATCAAATTTCCTGACATTTCATCGAAAACTTGTAATCCCAAAATATCTTCCGGTAAAATCAAATCAGGTGCTTCTTTGCTTAAATTTTCAAATTCAGTATAAACTGCCTTTCTAATGAAAATATCCACCATATCTTCGGTGATTTTCTTTTCAATTACAATTGTAACATATTTTCCATGGTTCACAAGATGGGTTGCTGAATATTTATTTGTGAAATTAACAGAAAATCCAATTTCAATTTCAAAATTATTGTTCAAGTCCGGCAAATTCTTGGGAAAATCAGAGAGGACAATCAGATTTTTCGCAGGATTAACGGAAGATACTATTCCGAGATATTTCAAATTATCATTTTTTTTGGAATCCATAATGCAATGATTTTGTCTTTAATTAAAAATGTGGATAAAATAATTGATTGTTAGACGTATATATTAGATATTATATGTTAATTTTGTAGTTTATAGATATTAACAAGAATTATTATGAAAAAATTAATTTTACTTGCACTAATAATACTTTTAGGCATAAACACAAATACTTTTGCAAAAGATAAAAAAACTCAACCTCCATCCAAAAAGAAATTCAAAATGGAAGATGCACGAGATTTTAAATTTATCAAAACCGCAGAATTGAGTTACTGGGGTAAATGGGCATCTTACGAGGTATATCCCGATTGGGGTGACGGATATTTGAAAGTCGTACAAACTACCGATACATCAAAAAAATACACGATTGAGCGTGGTACTAAGGGTGAATTTACAAATGATGAAAATTGGTTAGCTTGCTTAATTCAGCCGAAAGCAATTGAAGTTGAAAATGCCAAAACCCCGAAAGATAAGCCGAAAAACACATTAAAAATTATTGAGTTGAATACACATTCAGAAAAAGAAATCGAAAAAGTGAAGAAATTCATATTTTCTGAAGACAATAAATGGTTAGTTTACGAAAAGGACGAGTCAATTGAAAAGGATAAGAAATTGAAATTCAAACCACTTGGCTCAAATATTTCCATTGTACATTTAAAATCGAAAACAGAGATCAAAATGGATAATGTTTACGATTATGTTTTTGATAGTTTGAGTCACTATTTATTCTACTCTGTTTCTTCACCGGATGGCAAAACTGACGGTTTGTTTTATAGAAACTTAACAGAAGAATTTGCTCCTGAATATTCAATCGAAAAGAAAGATAAAACACTTTATTCAAATCTTACATTTTCTGATTCAAGCAGAATTTTAGCTTACCTTACCTCTGAGATAAGTGATGACGGACAGTCCGGCGATTGTGAACTGAAAATTTGGAATGAACAAAACCCAAATTTAGTCGAAATCGGAATAACGAAAGAGCAAACTCCTAAGGATTGGTTTATATATTACAAAAATTCATTAAAATTCACAAAAGATGGGAAAAGACTTTGGATAGGATTGAAACCTGTTTCAGAAAAATATGAACCTGAAAAACCTGAGAAGAAATATACAGACTCTAATTTTACAAATTTAGATACTATTCAGTCAAATTCTAATTTGATTCTTTGGAATTACAAGGACCCTAAAATTATGACCTATCAGGAAACAAATTGGAACCGAGAAAAAGACAAAACATATCCATCACTCTTTGACCTGAAAACAAGGAAATTGACTCAAATTGCTGATTTGCAGTTAACAGATGTAGTTAAAGCCGACAATCCGGATTTTACTATTGGATATGACGAAAACCCATATTTACTGAGTAGTATGTGGGATTATTTTAGATTTGATATGTATAAAATAAATTTGCAAACTGGCGAAAAAACACTAATTGTTACAGAACTCGAAGAAACAGGAAATCTCTCTTTTGACGGAAATTACACAATATACTACAAAGACAGTACTTGGTACGATTATGATAATACATCCGGAGCACGGAGAATTGTGAACGAAGGCATGCAAAATCCATTTTACGATGAAGATCATGATACTCCTAATAAAGCAGGTAGCTATGGATTTGCAGGATGGGTTGAAGGAAGCAAAAGATTTATGATAAATGATAAATATGATATTTGGATTTTTAATTCTGAAGAACCAAGAAACCGTGCAAGTTTAACAGTTGCATATGGCCGATCAAATAAAATTACTTATAGATTGCAAACTCTTGATCGCAAAAAGGAATATTATACAAAGCTTGATACAGCATTAATTACAGGTTTCCATACAGAATTGAAGTGGAATAACTTATATCGGCAGGATTTTAAAATACTTGGACCTGAAAAATTAACTTTCCACGAAGATAAGGTACAAAAATGCCTTACAAAAGCAAAAGGGAACAACCGAGCATTAGTTACAATTGAAAATTTTCAAACTTTTCCTGATTTATACATTGATGAAAACTTATATAGATGGAATGATACAAACAGAAGAATTTCTGATGTGAATCCACAAATGAAAGATTACACTTGGGGAACAACTCAACTTATTGATTGGGTTGACTCTCAGGGAAATAAACTTCAGGGATTCATAATGAAACCCGAGAATTTCGATCCAAATAAGAGATATCCTGTTATAATACATTTTTATGAGAAATTCTCTGATTATATGTGTACTTTCCAAAGACCACAATTGAATCACAGACCAAATCCTGTTATTTATACAAATGATGATTATGTAGTATTTTATCCGGATATTGTATTTACAATCGGGTATCCCGGATATTCAGCCGTTGATGCTCTCGAAACAGGTGCAAAGAAATTAATTGATATGGGAATAGCCGATCCAAATGCAATTGGTTTGCAGGGACATTCATGGTCAGGTTATCAAACAGCATTTATCATAACACAAACAGACTTTTTCAAAGCTGCCTGTGCCGGTGCACCTGTGAGTAATATGACAAGTGCATACAGTGGTATTCGTTTAGGAAGCGGTATGGCTCGTCAGTTCCAATATGAAAAACAACAGAGTAGAATTGGTGGTAATTTATGGGATTCTCTCGACAACTATTTGAAAAATTCACCAATTTTCGAGGCAAAAGGAGGTAAAACTCCATTATTGATTAAATTTGGGGACAAAGACGATGCAGTGCCATGGGAACAAGGAATTGAACTCTTCCTTGCATTAAAAAGATTGGGGAAAGTAGTATATATGTTGGAATATGAAAACGAACCTCATATTGTCCGCCAATATAGGAATAAAGTTGATTATGCAATCAAAATGAAGGAGTATTTTGATCACTTCCTGAAAGGTAAACCTGCTCCTGATTGGATGGAGAATCCCAAACCTTATAAGGGTAATTAGATTGCAGATAGAATTGAAGAACATATCAAAATCATTCATTAAGGATAAAATTATTCTTGACAATATATCCCTGTCTATATCAGATGGGGAATTTGTTGTTTTTTTAGGTCCGTCAGGATGTGGGAAGACAACTCTCCTTAGGATTATTGCAGGATTAGAAAATGAAGATACAGGAGATATATTTTTTGACAATAAACGAATAAATGATTTTGACCCTAAAGATAGAAGCATTGGCATGGTGTTCCAAAATTATGCTCTTTATCCTCATTTGACAGTTTATGACAATATTGCTTTTCCATTGAAAATCAGTAAGGAAAGTAAAACAAAGATAAAAACGAGAGTGGAAGAGGTTGCTGATTTTATTGGTCTGTCAGAATATTTAACTTATAAGCCTAAGGAAATTTCAGGTGGACAACGTCAAAGGGTGGCGTTAGGTCGTGCAATTGCCAGAAATCCTAAAATTTTCCTTTTCGATGAACCATTGTCGAATCTGGATGCTAAATTACGCTCATTAATGAGGACAGAACTTTACTCATTACATCGAAAATTAGAAACAACTTCTATTTATGTTACTCATGACCAAGTAGAAGCAATGACAATGGGAGACAAAATAGTTGTGATGAATAACGGTATTTTACAACAGGTGGATACTCCCGTAAATATTTATGAGAATCCTGCAAACTTATTTGTTGCAACATTCATTGGAAGTCCACAGATTAATAAATTCAAATGTAATTACACTGAATTTGAAAATGGATTCAAGATAAATCTACTTACTAACAAGTCAGAAGAAAAGGCAATTCAAGTTCAAATTGGAAATTCAGTTGTTAACATCAGTGATGTTGAGTATATGTGTATTCGGCCTGAGAACATGGCACTGGAGCCAGCTTTTGCAAATAGTGCAGCAATAGGGAAATTCGAAATTTATTCAATTGAATTTATGGGGAATGAAACTATTGTTTATTTCATGTTTGATGATGAAATAAAGGCTTTGCGTACTTCTCGAAATCTGAATGCCCAGAGGGGTGATGAAGTTGAGATTTACATCAATTGCGATAAGTTGTTATTATTCGATAAATTAGAAAACAAAATTATTTGATTGTTATGGAATTTACATTAAAAAACATTTTATTTATTCTTATTTTCCCTTGTTCAATTTCATTTTTGTATTATAGTCTTTATAGGCTTTACTTTACAATCAATTTAGGGAAACCCGAAAAGAACAGACATTCCTTTTGGCAAAACGTGTACAGATTGTTTAAAATTGCTATTGGACAGACAAAAATATTCAGGGATAAAAAAGCTGGATTGGTTCATGCTTCTATCTTTTGGGGGTTTTTAATCTTTTTATTCTCAGCCTCTGAATCAGTATTACAAGGATTTTTACCAAGCTTTTCATGGGATTTCTTGGGTTACTTATATTCAGTAATTACACTTCTAACTGATATTATAGCTGTAGCAATTGTAATTGCAATTCTTACTGCATTTTACAGACGATATATAATGAAAGTTCCTAGATTGCAGGGAAGCAGCATGGAATCATTGGATGCAGTGCTTGTGCTTTCATTTATTTTTATTATTACAGTTTCACTTATTTGGCAAAATGCTTCGCATATAATTGCACATAGCAATGAAGAATTTGCAATAAGACCTGTTTCAGTTTATTTAAGTCAATTCTTTAATCCGGCAACAGCAAATACGCATTATGAATGGGCATGGTGGTTTCATATTCTAACTATACTGGTTTTTGTGAATTACTTACCTTTTTCAAAGCATTTACATGTTTATACATCAATGATTTCGGTATTTTTCGGAAATGAAAATATCCCAAATAAACTAAATGCAATTAATTTTGAAGATGAAAATAATGAGAAATTCGGTGCAACCGAAGTTACTGATTTAACATGGAGAGCAATTCTAGATGGATATAGCTGTACTCATTGCGGGAGATGTACAAGTGTTTGTCCGGCAAATTTAACAGGTAAAGTCCTGGATCCACGTGCAATAATAGTGGGGATTCGTACGAGAATTGAAGAAATAGGACCTGCACTGATTAGATACAAAGGACAAGACCCACTGCTAGATCAATCAGAGTTTACTGATGGTGAACAAGAAATATTTAACAAGAAATTTATTGGTGAAATTGAAAATTACGATGCACTTTGGCAATGCACTACATGCGGTGCATGCATGCAGGAATGTCCTGTTACAATCGAACATGTTCCGTCAATTATAGAAATGCGCCGTGGTTTGGTGATGATGGAGTCAGAATTTCCTCCACTTTTGCAAAACACTTTCGGAAATTTGGAAAATTCGGGTAATCCTTGGGGCTTTTCTCCTGCTGAAAGAGTTGATTGGGCAGAAGGTCTTGATGTGAAAATTGCTGCAGAAAATCCTGATTTTGAATACTTATTCTGGGTTGGATGTGCAGGCAGCTTTGACGATACAGGAAAAAGAGTTAGTGTTGCTTTCACTAAATTGATGCAACAAGCAGGAGTTAATTTTGCAATTTTGGGTAATGAAGAAAGCTGTAATGGTGATCCCGCCAGACGTGCCGGTAATGAATATCTGGCTGATATGATGATTAAGAATAATGTTGAAATTCTTAAACAATACAATGTTAAGAAAGTAATTACAACTTGTCCACATTGCTTTAATGCAATTAAGAATGAATATCCTGATTTCGATTTTGCACCAGAAGTTATGCATCACACCGAGTTTCTCGATAAATTAATAACTGAAGGGAAAATTAATTTAGTAAAACCCGACATAAAGAAAAGATTAACTTATCATGATTCTTGTTATTTAGGTCGTTATAATCAAATTTACGATGAACCGAGAGATATTATTCAGAATGTTGGGAACTATGAATTCACCGAAGCAGGAAGGAATAAAGATAAAGGACTATGCTGTGGTGCAGGTGGAGCTCAAATGTTTATGGAAGAAACTGAAGGAAAGAGAGTGAATATCGAAAGGACAGAAGAACTTTTATCAACAAATTCAGAATTAATTGGAGTAAACTGTCCGTTTTGTCACATAATGATTTCCGATGGATTGAAAGCAATGGACAATGAACAAGTAAAAGTAAAAGATATTGCAGAATTAGTTTTAGAAAATTCCAAATAAAATTGTTTTTAAATCGAATTAATTAAATGGAAAATACATCGTTTTTGGTAACTGCCAGAAAATTTAGACCTCAACTTTTCAAAGATGTTGTGGGCCAAAGTCATATAACAAAGACTCTGATAAATGCAATTAGTAAGAACAGGGTGCATCATGCATATTTATTCAACGGTCCCAGAGGTGTTGGTAAAACAACAACTGCCAGGATTTTTGCAAGGGCAGTCAACTGTCTCAATTTGCAAGATGGTGAACCATGTAATGAATGTGAGATTTGCAAACATTCTTTAGACGGCAGGTCACTAGACATAATTGAAATTGACGGTGCTTCTAATAATAGTGTTGATGATATCCGCAAATTGCGTGAGAATGTGAAATTCCCGCCTGTGCAAGGAAAATACAAGATGTATATCATCGACGAAGTTCACATGCTTTCCACAAGTGCTTTCAATGCATTATTGAAAACACTTGAAGAACCACCAAATCATTTGCTGTTTGTATTTGCTACAACTGAACCGCATAAAGTTCCAGCTACAATCATGAGTAGATGCCAAAGATTTGATTTCCGAAGAATGGAATTGACTGATATTACAGGTCAAATCTCGTATATAGCAAAAAAAGAAGGTATTTCAATTGATGAGCAGTCTCTATTTGCAGTTGCAAAGAAAGCTGATGGTTCAATGCGTGATGCTGAAAGTATTTTCGACCAAGTGACTGCATTTACAGGAAGTGAAATCACTTATTCCAAATTATCTGATGCATTACATTTGATTGATGAAGAATTTTTCTTTGCTATCACTCAAAACATTTCTGAAAGTAATCTTAAAGAAATGTTTGATTTAGCGTCAAAAGTTGTGAAAAGAGGATATGATTATATTGAAACTCTGCAAGGACTTTTGGAACATTTGAGAAATTTACTTGCAGTGAAAATTACTAATGATACAACTTTCCTCGAAACTTCTGAAACGCAAAAGACTCAATATTTGGAACATACAAAGTTGTTTGATGTACAAGATGTTATTCGTATGATTCAATTTATTTCAACTGCGGAACAACAGATTAAATACTCTCCACAGCAGAAAGTAAGATTTGAACTCACTTTGGCTCAGTTAGCTTATTTACCCAAGTCTCACAGCATTAACGAATTAATTGAAATGGTGAAATCTGGCAAGCAATTTCCACAGGATGTTTCAAACACCCCATTGATTCCAAAAATGGAACCATCTGTAACCAAAACAATAAGTGTAGCCAATGAGCAGGTGATTGCAAGCAAAAAGATTTCTATTGATATTGCTGTAGATGAAAATAAAGACTCAGACGATGAAATTAAACTTTCTAAAAAATCTTTAAGATTTATAAAGAAAGAAGAAATTGAAGAAAAGTGGGATCTGTTTTTGGATAAATATGCAAATTCACAGTATCAACTTACATCATTAGCACATATTAATGTTGAATTTGTGGATAACGGATTATTGCTTTTTCTGAATTCTGAAGTAATATACAACAACTATACTACTTCGATTATGCAGTCAAAATTGAAGAAAATTGTTGATGAATTTTTTGACGGAAATATTCAAATTAATTATAAATTAGATACTTCAAAAGAAAACAGAGAATTTTTGGGTATCAAAGAAAATAAAGTTGAATTTGAAAAACATGAAAAGACTGAAAAACCATTAGATGAAACAAAGGACAAACCTTTACCAATTAAACAGGAAAATTTGTCAGATACCGATAAAACAATTATTAACTTATTTAATGCTAGACAATCAAATTAAACAAATGAGGAAATTATGGCACTTAAGGTAAACACAATTGCACCTGATTTTACAATTTTCGATGATTCGAACAATCAAGTCTCACTTTCAGATTTCAAAGGTAAATGGGTAGTGCTTTACTTTTACCCAAAAGATAATACACCTGGCTGTACGAAAGAGGCATGTGATTTTCAAGAAGATTTGAGATTGTTCAATAATCTCAATGCTGAAATTTTGGGAATTAGCCCTGATTCGGTTAAATCGCATGTGAATTTCAAAACAAAATATAAACTGGATTTTAAACTTCTTTCCGATACAGAAAAAGAAATCTGCAAATTGTACGATATTCTTGCTGAAAAATCAATGTTTGGCAAGAAATATACGGGTGTTGTCAGAACAACATACATAATAAATCCTGAAGGGGAAATTGTTTGGGTGAAATCAAAAGTGAAGGTATTCGGACATATTAATGAAGTAAAAGAAACATTAAAAATGCTGCAAGTTTAATGATAGACACTCACGCACATTTATTTGATGACCCTTTTGATGAAGATTTTGAAAAAGTTGTGCAAGATGCCTTCAAAGAAGGAATTGAAGCGATATTGATGCCGGCTATCGAACCCAAAACCTTTCAAAAAATGTTTGAGAAAGTTAATTATGATTCCCGACTATTTTGTTCAATCGGTATTCATCCACATAATGCTTTGGAAGTAAATGAAGTTACCTTACAACTGATAGAAAGATATACAAACAATGAAAAAGTAAAGGCTATTGGAGAAATTGGTTTAGATTATTATTATGATTTTGCCCCAAGAGATGTTCAAATTTCAGCATTTGAAAAGCAAATAGAATTAGCAAAAAAATGTGATTTACCAATAATCGTCCACAATCGAGAATCAAATGATGATTTGATGCGTGTTTTGAAATCTCAGCAGAATGGTTCATTGTCAGGAGTTTTGCATTGTTTTTCGGGTGATTTTGCAATGCTTAAGGAAGCTCTGGATTTGGGTATGTATATTTCTTTTACCGGGAATATTACATTCAAGAAAGCAGAAGAATTAAGAGAAATTGTAAGAATTACACCTTTAAACCGAATTTTACTTGAAACAGATTCACCATGGATGTCGCCTGTACCTTTCAGAGGAAACCGAAATGAACCAAAAATGGTAAAATTAGTTGCTGAGAAAATTGCAGAAATTAAATCAGTAAATATAAAAGAGGTTATTGAAATGACTTCATTGTCGGCTAAGAAACTATTTAAATTGTTTTTAATCATAATTATGACCATGTCTTTTGGTTTTACGAATCTTATCTTTGCTCAAGATGAAGATGAATACTATGATGAAACAACTAGTAACCAGGAAGAAGTTCCTTTGTATTACAAAATGTTTGGGATTGCACCTGTATTTGGCACTAATACAGTTGTAAATACATATAAACCAAATGATTATGACAGTGCGCAAGATGGTCTCTTAACAATTGGTGCTGCAATATTTTCTAATCCAGTTGATTGGTTATTTTTTGAATTTGCCTATCTCACATTTAGTGACAAAAAACCTTATAATGATACAAAAGATGCTCCGATACCTCTTGATATTGAAAAACACAAAATGATAGAAATTGGGAGTGGAATCATACTTAATCCAAACGGTAAAGTTAATTTTTACGGTAATTTGGGTTATTCACATTCAAATTCTGATTTCTCTCGTTATGTATTAACTCAAAATGACAAATATATTAAGGAAAATTATTCAATATCTCATAATGGAATTTACTATGGTATTGGTTTTTTTGCAAATATGTATATAGAGGGTGCAGGAACATTTGTTCTCAACGGAGAGTGGCGATTGACTAATATTCTTGAAAATACCAAATTAGATTATGATCCTAGAGTTCTTTATACGGAACCGGGTTATAATGAGCCTACTGAATACAGTACATTTTATTCAATACCAAGAGCATCAATTATATGGTATCCACCACTTGATGAATGGTTCAAAACAAAGAAGTAAATTGATTAATTAATCTAATAAAAAAACCGCTAAAAAGCGGTTTTTTTGTAGCAGAGGCAGGACTCGAACCTACAACCTTCGGGTTATGAGCCCGACGAGCTACCATTTGCTCCTCTCTGCTATTTATATTAATACAAAATTACGAATATTTATTTGATTGACAAAAAATGTCTATAAATTAAAATTTGCTTTTATCGTGTAAAAGTCTTTCAGAACTTTATTTTCATCATCAATATTTGTATAAAGATAGTCAACAATATCTACTCCATAACCAACCATCAATTTCAAATTTTTTGAATTGAAAGTGAATGTAGGACCAATTGCAACAGTTCCAGTGTAAAAATTTGAAGTATTTTCAATTTGATTTTTCTTGTTTACAAGATATTGGAAATAGAAAAAACCTAAATCAAACTTTTGATTTATCTTATAATTCAAAAAAACATTTATTTCTCCATCATCAAAAGCATATCTTCTATTGGAAACAGTTCTTCCCTGTAACCAAGCTCTTGCAAAAATATCAGCAGATAATTTATCATTGATTTTGTAATTAGCTTTAATTATAGGTACTATTGCATCAAAAATAACAAATCTACCACCACCTGAATAACTATTACCACTAAATATGCCTAGTGAAGTTAATATATTCAGATTTTGATCAATTAATTTGAAATTCAATCCCAAACCAAATTCCATTCCTGGATAGGTATAACCGATTGTATCATTATCAGCGAGGTTTCCCCAATATTGAACATATGGAACGAAATCAATATTATTAGTAATAGGATAATTCAATTCAATCGAAGGTGCAAAACCAAAAATTGGATTTTGATCAAATGAAATTTTTACGGAACTCTCAGTCGTTTCTGCTCTTAATTCACTATTTACATTTATTATCACAGAAGCAATTAATGTAAGTAAAAATATTTTATATTTTGTAGTTTTCAATTTCATTCTCCAAAGAAAAATCAAAATTACTCAAATGATGAAAATTGGCAAGATGAATTTGTAACAAATAGTAAAAAATTACGTAAAAAGACAAATAAACCATTATTGGAGCATATCAATGAAAAAATTATACAGATCAAGGAATCATCGAGTAATAGCAGGTATTGGCGGAGGGATGGGTGATTATTTCGATATTGATCCTGTTTTTATCAGAATTTTGTTTGTTATCACAGTATTCACAGGTGGTGCAGGCTTACTTGCATATATAATTTTGTGGATAGTTGTCCCGAATGAACCATTTGAATTTGCAAAAGATAAGAATAATACTTATTCTGAAAATCCAAACAGTGAGAGTGCTTTTTCTGAAATGAGAGGTGAGAATTGGGTTGCAGGAGAAAATGTTTCCGAAATCATTGAGAAACCAGAAAATAAAGGTAAAATTCGAACTCTTGGTGGAATTTTGTTAATTATACTTGGTTTAGTAATACTTCTAGACAATATTGTTCCTGATTTTGATTTTACCTACGTTTGGAGCATAATACTTATCTTGATTGGCTTTTTCATTATTTTAAAAAATAAAAATATTGGGTAAAGAGATGTATGAGAAACATTATTTTTGGGGAACTCTATTCATTGTAATTGGTTTATCACTCCTACTTTATAATGCAGGATTCCATTTTTTATATTTTGTAAAATATATTTATTTAATTTCCAGCATTTTTATTTTGCTTGGATTAAAAATGATTTTCAAAAAAAATTGGGTAAAAATATTATTAACTATTCTAATTTCCATAACTTTGTCTTTTACAATAATGAAGTTTTTCGGAGATACCATCTGGAATCATCATAATTGTTGTAATAATGTATTGTATCATATAGATATTAATTAATTTTAAAATAAATATTTATGGAGGCGTAATGAAGTTGAACAAATCCTTCATTGCTTTTTTCTTTTTATTACTCATAATCACAATTCCAACTTTTGCAAAAGCAAAAAAAAGTGATAAAGACACACCGAAAGAAAAAGAATTATTAACGGAATCAGTTCTTTCAGGGTTAAAATTACGAGCAATAGGACCTGCTGCTATATCCGGCAGAATCGGTGATATTGCAGTGCATCCTTGTGATAAATCCATTTGGTATATTGCTGTAGCATCCGGTGGTGTTTGGAAAACAACAAATGCTGGAATTACATTTGAACCAATTTTTGATAATGAGGGTTCATTTTCAATTGGATGTGTAACTATTGATCCAAATAATCCACATACAGTCTGGGTGGGAAGTGGCGAAAACAATAGTCAACGTTCTGTGTCCTACGGTGATGGAGTTTATAAATCAATTGACGATGGTAAATCATGGAAAAACATGGGATTAAAACAATCAGAACATATTGGCAAAATCCTGATTGATCCTAGAAATTCCAATATCGTATATGTTGCTGCACAAGGTCCTTTATGGGCTTCAGGTGGCGATAGAGGTCTTTTCAAAACAACTGATGGAGGAAGTACTTGGGAAAATGTACTCAAAATTAGTGATTTGACTGGTGTTTCAGATATTGCTTTTGACCCAAGAAATCCTGACATAATGTATGCTTCCACATACCAAAGAGCAAGAACTGTTTGGACATTAATAAATGGTGGTCCCGAGAGTTCATTACAAAAAACAACAGATGGCGGTAAAACGTGGACTAAATTAACTAATGGAATCCCCGGCGGAGATGTGGGTAGAATCGGTATTGCGGTATCACCTGCAAATCCTGATTATGTATATGCCTTAGTTGAAGCCTCAGAAAACAGAGGAGGTCTTTTTCTCTCTACAGACCGTGGAGCAAGTTTTGCAAAAAGAGGTAATAAATCTTCAGCTTCTGCTCAATATTATCAGGAATTATTCTGTGATTACAAAAATCCATTAAAAATATATTCACCTGATACATATACAACTGTTTCTGAAGATGGTGGTATTACCTTCAAGAGAGTTGGTCTGAAGTACCGTCACGTGGATGACCATGCATTGTGGTTAGATCCCGATAATTCCAATCACTTCATTATTGGTGGTGATGGCGGTTTATACGAAACTTATGATGATGGTGATAATTGGCGTTGGTTTGGACATTTACCTGTTGGTCAGTTCTATAGAATTCAAGCAGATAATAGTGAACCTTTCTATTATGTATATGGAGGTACTCAAGATAATAATTCATGGGGTGGTCCATCACAGAATACAAGTACCGGAGGAGTTTCGAATGATGATTGGTTCCAGACAATCGGTGGTGACGGTTATGAAGTGCAGATAGACCCTACAAATCCTAATATCGTTTATACTGAATTCCAATACGCTGGTATTGCCCGCTTTGACAGAAAGAGCGGCGAATTGAAATTCATTCAACCTCAGCCAAAAGAAAATCAGATGATTCGATGGAATTGGGATTGTCCGTTTATTTTATCTCCTCACAATAATAAAACACTTTATATTGGTGGAAATTATGTATTCAAATCAACCGATATGGGTGATTCGTGGACACAAATCAGCGAAGACTTGACCAGACAATTAGACAGAAATACTCTGAAAGTAATGGGTAAAGTTTGGGATGTAGATGCTGTTGCAAAAAATGCTTCTACATCGCTCTACGGCAACATTGTTTCGCTTGCAGAATCACCTGTCAAAAAAGGTTTGCTTTATGTTGGAACTGATGATGGCTTGATTCAGGTTTCAGAAAATGACGGCCAAACCTGGAATAAGTATGAAAAGATTGCAGGATTGCCTGAATTGATATATGTTAGCGATATTTTCCCATCAGAAACTGATGAAAATGTTGTTTACATTACTTTCGACAATCATAAAGCCGGCGATTTCAAACCTTATGTTTATCGCAGTAATGATAAAGGTAAAACATGGACCTCGATTAGTTCAGATTTACCTGAAAAAGGAACTGTTTACACAATTATGGACGATTTCGTACAACCAAATTTACTCTTTGTTGGGACTGAATATGGTTTATTCTGTTCATTGGATGCAGGCGGCAAATGGATGCAGCTCAAAGGTGGTATGCCGGTAATTAATGTTCGTGATTTGGATATTCAAAAACGTGAAAATGACTTGATAGTTGGTACATTCGGTCGTGGCATTTATATTTTGGAAAATTATTCACTTCTCAGAACACTTACTGAAGAACAATTACAAGCTGAAGGACTTATCTTTCCTGTGAAAGATGCTAAAATGTTTGTACAGGATGATTCCAGAAGCAAAAATTCCTATGGCTCTTCTTTCTTCAGAGCTGCAAATCCTGACTTTGGTGCAACTTTCACTTATTACTTGAAA
>MHAC01000059.1:18140-38480 GCA_001804565.1 Ignavibacteria bacterium GWF2_33_9
AAAAAAGCAGAAAAAGAATCAGTTGATAAAAACGAAGCAGCAAAATATCCTACATTAGATGAATTGCGTGCTGAAGATTTGGAAGAAGGTGCATATTTGATTTTCAATGTTTATGATATGAAGGATAATTTAATCAGAACCTTGAAAGCACCTGCCAGCCCCGGAATAAATAGAATTTCATGGGATTTGAGGTATGCAGATGTTAGTCCTGTTTCCGAAAAAACAAATCCAAATAAAAATTCAGCATTTCCTGTTATGCCGGGAACATACAAAGTGTCAATGAGCAAAAATGTAAATGGTGTTATAACTTTACTAACACAAGAACCTGTTCAATTTCAAGTAACTCATTTGATGAATTCAACTGCTCCGGCAAAAGACAGAAGCTCAGTTGTTGCCTTCCAATCCAAAGTTGCAGAATTGCAAAAGGCTATCGCTGCATCAGAAAAATACTTTGGTGAAGTTACAAAGAATCTCGACTTAATGAAACAGACAATTCTTGTATCTAATTCAGTAGATATTAAACTACTCGAAAGAGTAAAATCTGCCGAAATGAAACTCGAAGATTTGAAAATCGTTATGTTTGGTAATTCAACGATTTCCGGTAGGAATGAAAATCAAACCCCATCAATCAATGATAGATTTGGCTCAATGGCTTGGTCTATGTGGGATATTGATTCCGAAATTACAGGCACTGCCAAAACTGATTATGACCTTATCAGCAAGCAATTGAAGGGATTTTTAAATACTCTGAACAGCATTGTTCAAAGTGAGATTGCTCCTATTCAAAATGAATTACAGAATAATAATGCACCATGGACTCCGGGAAGAGTTCCTAATTGGGATTAATATTTGTTTAACATAAAAATGGAAAAAAAAATGGAAGTAAAAGAAACAGTACTAGACGCCATGAAAAAAGCAGGCGCTCCCGTTTCAGCAGGCGATATTGAAAAAGCAACTGGTATTGACAGAAAAGAAATCGACAAAGCGATGAAAAAACTCAAAGCAGAAGATTTAATCGAATCTCCAATCCGCTGCAAATGGCAGCCAAAATAATTTAAGAAGCCCTCGAAAGAGGGCTTTTTTATTATCTACCAAATTAGTGAATTAATACTCATAATTCATTAATTTAGTGGAAAAAATAAATCGCAAATTGCGGTAAACTAAAATAAAAAATGGAGGAAATATGAAAGTAAGAACTTTCAAATGGAGGCACGCCCTCTGGCTCGCTATTTTCTTGTTTTCTTTGCTTTGCCAAGGGCAAAATGCATACTCACAATGGTGGAAAGATACTGTTTGGACAAAAGAAACTGACCAAGCAAACGGTTTCTATATGCTAAAATTTTCAAAGAATGATTCATTAATTGTAGGTCACGGTTACGAAATGGATTTATTTTTTGATGCAAAGACTGGTAATGAAATCACTAGAATTCCCGGTAATAATGAAATTTATTTCTTCAATAATGACTTGAATTTTTTGCGACTTAATGAAGATGAGAAAACAATTGAAATTTGGGATGCTACAACATACAAAATTATTGACTCTTTGGAAAGCAATAATATACAAATTGGGAAATTAGATATTGCTAAGGATGAGAAAACTGTTATTGCAGTAACTGAAGATGGTTTAGGAAAATGGGATTTGGGAACAAAAAGATTAAACAAATCAAGAGGCTTTAATATACCAGATAAAATTGAAAGCTATTTTTTAGTGAGGAAAAGATTTGATAATATAAAAATCACTAATGATTTGTCAAAAGCAATTGTTAGTTTTAATCTAGTTTACTCCAATAAACAAGAACCAAACGCAACTTCATTTTCGAAAATCTATGATATGATTTACGATTTTACAACATTGGATACAATTGGTAGATTCCAAGAAAACACAGGGTTTACTTTTCGACTTTCAAACACAAATAAATATATCGCCTGTAGAACCTTCAATAATAACAATTATGGTCTTGAAATCTATGATTTCAACACGAAGCAATTACTTTGGCAAATACCTGTAAATCCATCAAGTTTGACCGGTTATGAATTCTCACCTGATGATAAGTATTTAGTTACAGCACCAACAATTATGATTTGGGATCTAGAGAAAAAAGAAAAAGTATATCAATATTCTAGCGGTTCTTCGAATAATATTGCAATAAGTCATGATGGGAAATTTATCGCAAATTCAATTGGAAATTATATTTCTAATTTCTTTGCAAGATGGGACGGAACTTCAGTTAAAAATGAAACTGAAAACCAAAAAACAATATTCCCAAACCCAACAAATAACACAATCACAGTTTCTTTCGAGTTGCATTTTTCGGTTCAGTTGAATTATTCTATTTATTCAGGAACTGGTCAGATAATAAAAACACTAATTGAAGAACATTCAAATCCAGGAACAATCACGAAAACATTTGATGTATCAGACTTACCAACAGGTAATTATTTCTTAAGAATAATAGGTGAAAACATCTCATTGAGTTATAAAGTAATTATTGTGAGGTAATTATGAAAAATCGAATTTCTTTTTTACTCATAATTTGTATATTGAGTTGTTCAATTTCATTATCACAAACAATAATAGACCCAAAACCACTTCTTTTCAAAAACGATAATTCATTCCAAACATTTCATCAGCTGTATCAATTGCTATATTCAATACTTCTTTTTCAGCTTCTAATCTTTCAATTCTCTTCTTCAATTCCTTAATTTCTTTATAAGGTGTATTTTTTGTATTCATTGGTATTTCTCCCCAATTCAAAGTACCATGTTTCCTCAGCCACATCAATACGGTTGATTTTCCTTGTATTCCGTATTTTTTCTGTGCTTGTATGTATGTAACGAATCCTTTTTCGACTTCGTTTACAACCTGTAATTTAAAAGCTAAACTGTAATCTTTTTGAGTCCTTCTCTCGTTTTGGACTTTTTGCTCCTGTCCCATCGTTTCTCCATTTTTTGTCTACTTTTTTCAGGACGGGGCAATGTTTAAAAATAAAATCCTTATATTATACAAAAAATTGTTAATTTATATTTTCTATAAAACTGAAACTCAAGAAATAAAGGAATTCGGTGGAATTAGATTTTTTTCATTTAGTAATTATACCATTATTAATCATACTTGCTAGAACTCTTGATGTTAGTATTGGTACATTAAAAATCATTTTAATATCAAAGGGATACAGAGCTGTATCAGCAATTTTAGGATTTTTCGAATCTTTTATTTGGATAGTAGTTGTAAGCCAAATTATGATTAATCTGAATAATTACTATTATTATGTTGCTTACGGATTGGGTTTTGCCATGGGAACTTATGTTGGGGTATCGCTCGACAGAGCGATTTCGCTTGGACAAGTAATCCTACGTGTTATCACCAGATTTCCCGGAGATGAACTTACTGAATATCTCATAAGCAACAACTATTCAGTAACAAAAGTTCAAGGTGAAGGTCGTTATGGGCCAGTAAATATCTTATTCCTGGTTCTGATGAGAAAACAAGTGAACGTAGTTGTGGACATTATAAAAGAGTTCAATCCAAAAGCTTTTTATACAATTGAAGATGTCCGTTCAGTTAGCCATTTATATACGGATAAACCAAAAACGAAATTATTTAGTAATTTGAATCTATTTAAATATATACAAAGAAAATAGGAGACATAATGGATATTAATTCACGTTCTCAAAGTGATTTACCGGAAAATGCCTATCGGGAATTAAATCCCGGAGAAGAGTATATTCCAATAATTCCGGCAAGTCAGGTTTTACCCGAGGTTACTCTCTACTCAGTCGTATGGGGTTTGATAATGGCTGTGATATTCTCTGCGGCTGCTGCTTATTCTGGACTGAAAATTGGTCAGGTAATTGAAGCCGCAATCCCGATTTCAATAATTGCAGTAGGTCTTTCTACTGCATTAAAGAAAAAATATTCACTTAGCCAAAATGTAATCATTCAATCTATAGGTGCAAGTTCCGGTGTGATTGTTGCCGGGGCAATTTTTACAATTCCCGGACTTTACATTTTGAATTTACCTGTAAATTTCTTCCAAATATTCCTTTCATCACTCTTTGGAGGTTTTTTGGGAATATTATTCCTAATCCCTTTCAGAAAGTATTTCGTGAAGGATATGCATGGCAAATTCCCATTCCCTGAAGCAACTGCTACCACAGAAATACTTGTAACCGGAGAAAAAGGTGGTTCGCATGCAGGATTGCTAGTTGTGAGTGGTTTGATTGGCGGAGTTTACGATTTCCTATTCTCATCGTTCAAAATGTGGGAAGAAGTCGTTACAACTCGAATCTTTACACTTGGACAAACAATTGCAGATAAAGCAAAAATGCTGTTCCAATTTAATGTAAGTGCAATGATTGTTGGATTTGGCTACTTGGTTGGTCTCAGATTCTCACTCATAATAACTCTTGGGTCATTATTGTCTTGGTGGGTATTTATTCCAATGATAAACGAAATTGGAAGAATTGCTGCAGGACCTGAAGGTGTAAACTTTTTTGCTAACTTTTCTCCTGAAGAAATTTTCACTTTATATGTCAGACCAATTGGTATAGGTGCAATCGCAATGGCCGGTATAATTGGTGTTATCAAAGCATCACCAATAATCGGTAAAGCCTTTGGTTTGGCAATAAAAGGTCTCACCGGTAAACATACTGAAGATGATGATGTAGAAAGAACTCAGAAAGATATCAAACTCACTTTTGTTATCTTCCTTGCTTTGTTTACATTAATTTTAGTATTCATTTATTTGCTCGCCGGATTTGAACTTACAATGGGGCAAGCATTGATTGCATTGTTTACTGTGTTTATTATTTCATTCCTATTCACTACTGTGGCAGCAAATGCAATTGCGATTGTGGGAACAAATCCTGTATCTGGAATGACTTTGATGACATTGATTTTATCATCAATCGTACTTACTACAGCAGGTTTGACAGGAGACAAGGGAATTACTGCCGCACTAATAATCGGTGGAATGGTTTGTACCGCACTGTCGATGGCTGGCGGATTCATTACTGACTTAAAAGTTGGATATTGGATTGGAACAAGCCCTTACAAGCAACAAACATGGAAATTCCTCGGTACACTCGTTTCTGCGGCAACTGTAGGAATTGTAATCTTTATTTTGAATCAGGCGTATGGATTTACTGTTACTCCGCTTACTCCTGAACCATTAGTAGCACCACAGGCAAATGCAATGGCTGCGGTAATTAAGCCGCTGATGAGCATTGGAGCGAATGTGCCTTGGTATTTGTATCTGGTTGGCTCAATTATGTCTCTAATCGTGAACTTCCTTGGAATTTCTCCATTGGCATTTGCACTTGGAATGTATCTGCCATTGCATTTAAATTCACCGCTTCTGGTAGGTGGTTTGATTTCTCACTTTATGCAAAAGAGCAATAAAGGCGAAGCAGTAGGGAAGGCACGTCATCAGAGAGCAACATTGATTGCATCAGGATTTATTGCAGGAGCGGCACTTCTTGGTGTTGTTGGAGCAATGATTAAGTTCTTCAAGATAGAGCTTTCCTCAAATCTTTGGACAAATAATCCTATTGGTGGAGAAATTGTTGGACTTTTAGCTTTCGTAGTTCTGATGATTTACTTTATCTGGGATTCCCGTAGAGCAAAGGTGGAATAGTAGCATTTATTGTCATTCCTGCGGATGCAGGAATCTATGTATTGAAGAGACGTGGCGGAGGCTTCGTCTCTTTTTTTTTTGCATAAATTAAAATTCACTCTGACGAGTAAGCCGGAAACTATAACATATTTTAAGGTAAGAGCAAGAAATCTGAAGGGTTTCGGACCATTTTCTGAAGTGCTGGAATATAATTTTTTAAAATATTAATTTTTTTTCGTATTTTTGTTTAATAAATTACAACCATTTATAATGAATTCAACAATGAGAAAAATTCTTACTTTAATATTTTCCTTCTTAATGATTTATTTTTGTTTGAGTTGTTCAACTTTCTTCCACAAAGATTGGCCAACAGTTAAATATCCCAATTCTTATATAGAAATAAGTTTTATGGAATGTGGTATTGGAAAGGAGAATATGTTAGGGGCAATAGTTGATAGTACAGAATTGAATACTCAAAATGAACTTAATATTCCCGTTTATTGGTTTTCAACTGGTCATGATAATTATATGAAATTTATTGATGAAGTAAAAAGGATTAAATGTCAAATTGAAAATGGTTCAAAGGATGGTACATACATTAATATTGATATTATCGAAAATGGGATTTATACAAATATCTTTTGGTTAGGAAGTGATTCTCAGATAATAGAATATAGGATAATGAGTGATAAACTTTTTGGAAAGAAGAATTTTTATCCATTCAGAAAGAACAATATTAATCTAAAAAATTATCAAGACATTAAATATATCAAATAATTCTAACCAATTTTACAATATAATAAAAATAAATAAAAAAGGAATTCATTCATTATGAAAACGAAATGTACTATTTCATTCTTAATAATGACAGTTATGTTAACTAGCTGCTCGATTTTTATTCGTAATGGAGGAATTCCATATAAACCTAAAAAAACTGAATCGATTAAATCTACCTTTACATACCCTCAGTCTCTTATAAGGGTTAGTTTTGTTGATCGTGGAATTTGGAAAGAAAATATGGCAAGAATTCTTATTGATAGTATTGATAGTAATGTATTCATTAAACAAAATAATATTTCCGTTCCAGTATATTGGATTGAAATTAATCACCAAAAACATCTTGAGTATATTGATGAAGTTAAGAAAATTGATTGCCAAATTGAGAACGGTTCAAAGGAAGGAACATTCATTAATATTGAAATAATCGAGAATGGAATTATCTTTAATAACTTTTGGTTAGGAAGTGATTTCCAGATTAAAGAATATATGATTATGAGTGATAAACTTTTTGGAAGGCAGAATTTTTTCCCATATAGGGAAAAGTATATAAAAACTGGAAAATAAGAAAGATTTGTAAAAAAATATTATAATTATGACTTTCTGAAACATATGAATCAAAGGAATAGTAGTGGGTTTTAAATAGAGTTGGATATTCAATTCCCTGGATTCCTGCATTCGCAGGAATAACAGCCAAATTCATTGATTCCGGATTTGATTTTCGACAGTATTTCTTCAAAGATTTCTTCTCGTGATTTATGTGCATCAATGATGATAATTCTTTCCGGCTCTTGCTTGGCGAGTTCTTCGAAACCATTAATAACCTTCCCGAAAAATTCCATACCGGCAAGTTCCATGCGGTCAAATTCTCGGTAATTACGTCTATTTATCGACTCTTCCAAAGGTAAGCGGAAATAAAAAGTGAAATCAGGTATGACATTTTGAGTAGCAAATTGATTACATTTTTGTATTGTATTTATGTCCAATCCACGACCGTATCCCTGATAAGCAGTTGTAGAATCATAAAATCTATCGGAAATGACGACTATACCTTTGTCTAGAGCAGGTTGTATTACCTTTTCGCATAAATCTGCACGTGCTGCTTCGAATAGCATCAACTCAGCAATTGAAGATATTTCCGACTTAGTGCTAAGCAAAATTTCTCTAACTTTTTCAGAAAAATCAGTGCCACCCGGTTCTCTTATTGAAAGATAAGGGATTTTGTTTCCATTCAAAAATTCCTCAAGGAATCCAATTTGTGTTGATTTTCCTGTTCCGTCAATTCCTTCAAATGTAATAAACATTATTCACCTTCAATTACAATTACAAATTCACCTTTTAAAGTTCTTTCTTCAAATACTTTGGTTACTTCCTCTAAAGTTCCACGAATTGTTTCTTCATAAACTTTTGTGATTTCCCTGCAAAGAGCAATTCTTTTTGTATTTGGAAATATTTCTCCTAATTCTTTAACTAATTTTTGGATTCTGAAAGGGGATTCATAAAGGACTATTGTTTCTTTATGGTTTTTTAAATTATTCAAAAAAGTTTTTCTGTTTTTCTTTTGCGGTGGAAAACCCAAAAACACGAAATTATGGGTTGCAAATCCACTTAAAGCAAGAGCAGGTAAAACAGCATTCGCACCTGGAAGTGCTTCCATATGCAATCCTTCATTAATAATAGCTTGTACTATTCGAAATCCTGGATCCGAAAGCAATGGAGTCCCTGCTTCGCTAACTAAACCAACTTTATTTCCATCTTTTATTAAACTCACAATATATGGAGTCTTTTCGGCTTCATTGAAATTATGATAACTAATTAATTTCGGAGCACTAATCTCGTACAAATCAAGTAGTTTTTTCGTTGTACGGGTATCCTCGCAGGCAAGAACATCAACAGATTGGAGTAAGAAGAGAGAACGCAAAGTAATATCCTGTAAATTCCCAATTGGTGTGGGAATCAGATATAGTCCGGGTTTCAAATCAAATTCTTTTATTACAAGGTTCAAATTAATCTTTTCTCCTTAATCCCCTGAAGAAGCTTTTTATTAATTCTGAGGATTTATTTTCCAAAATTCCACTTTCGATTTGTACAAAATGATTTAACCTTTCATCCTGAGGAATATTGTACAAACTTCCCATCGCACCTGTTTTAGGGTCATTTGCAGCATATATTACTTTTTTCAGTCTTGCCAAAACAATGGCACCTGCACACATTGAGCAAGGTTCTAGGGTAACATACATAGTGCAATCAAGTAAGTGTTTATACCCCACTTTTCTTATGGCATTTTTAATCGCTATCATTTCTGCATGAGCTAACGAATCATTTTTCTTTTCAACTTGATTATATCCTTTACCTACTACTTTCCCATCAAATACAATTACCACACCAACAGGAATATCGCCATTTGCCATAGCTTTTTCTGCTTCCTTGAGCGCAAGATTTATATAATATTCATCAGATTCAATTGTCATTCTTGTTCAAAATAAAAACTTAAAATTAAGCATTTTTCTTGAATTTTTGTCCTTTCCAGGTAATTGTTCTGTCAAACAACAAAAAAGGAACCAGCAATTCAAAAAAGAAAAAGAATGGAAGCGCAATAGGGGAGTAATAAAGATTCTTTTTTTGCTTCAAGGTTATTACCGCCTGAAAATAAGTGAAGAAATCTGCTACAGCTCTGAGTAATAAATAACCAAAACCAATCAGATAATAACCTGTAAAAATTGCAAGAAAGAAACCTAGCCAAATTGATAAAGTAGTAAATACAAAAGTTAATGCTATCCAACCTAACTTCAGTCCGCCAATGGCCCATCTGTGGTGTTGACTTACATATTCACGAAAAGTTTCTACCGGTAAAGTAGTAACTGATGCATTGTGATTTGTGAGATAATGTATCCGATACTTTTTTCGATGAATTGCCTGTAGCAATGCCAAATCTTCAGTTACTGAAAAGTCAATATTTGCATAACCGCCAATTTGTTCAAAAGCAAACCTTCTGACTGAAAGATTATTTCCATAGCAGCCCATTGGTTTTTTTAATGCAATTGCACCGGATGCAAAAGTGTGCAAATAAAGCCACTCTAGAGCTTGAATTCTGGAAAAAATCTTTGTAGGTTTAATTATGGTATATGCAGGGACCAAACCTACCTGTGGGTCAGAGAAATATCTGGAAACAGTTGCAATCCAATTTACATGAACTGTACAGTCAGCATCAGTGAACATGAAAATATCACCTTTGGCAATATCAATTGCTGCCTGAAGAGCACCAGGTTTTCCTCGGAGATTTTTGTCCTTTGTTTCATCAGTCAAATGTACAATTTTTAGATTTGGTATTTCTAAAGCAAGATTATCTAAAATCTGACCGGTTCTATCGTCAGAACGATCATTAACTGCTATAATCTCAAATTGATTCTTAGGAAAATTACAAGCAGCAACAGATTTAATTGCTGTTGCAATATTATTTTCCTCATTTCTTGCAGGAATAATTACTGATACAAAACCTGAAAAATCAGGTAATCGTTTGAATAATTTCCGATTTATTTGTCTTTCTTTATTAGCGGCAAAGACCATAATAATAAAACGCAAAACGTAAATAAGTGCAATTAAAATAAAGATAATTGTCATTATAAGTCTATTGATTTTAATGAGTTTTCTAAAGCAGCACAAAATTGGTCTATGTCAGCCTTAGAAATGATATAAGGTGGAATTATCCTAAGAACATTACCATTTGTTGAATTGGATATTACCTTTTGTTTGAGCATTTCATCCACTACTTGTTTGGCTTCAAAATTAAAGACAACACCTAGCATGAGGCCAATACCCCTAACTTGCAAAATATGTTGAGGAAATTTTGATTTAATTTTCTCTAATTTTTCGAATAAATAATTACCCATTTCATTAACATTGTCAAGCAAACCTGTATTCAATTCATCTAATACTACTTCGCCACAGGTACAAGAGAGTGCATTTCCGCCAAAAGTTGTTCCATGTTGTGATTTGCCGAAAACTTCTGCTAATTGTTCCTGAATCAATATTGCACCAAGAGGCAAACCACCTCCAAGGCCTTTGGATAATGTTACAATGTCAGGAGTGATATCATAATGATCAAAGGAAAAGAATTTGCCTGTCCTGCCCATACCTGCCTGGATTTCATCAGCAACAATTAGGAAATTATTCTGTTTTTGCAATTCTTTGAGTGTTTTCACAAAGTCATGATTTGCAGGAGTCACACCACCTTCACCCTGGATGAATTCTAAAAATACTGCACAAACACTCAAATCAATATTTTTAAGCAAATCTTCAACAGAATTATATGGTAAAATCTTAATATTAGATAAGAAAGGACCCATACCTTCTTTATAAATCTCTTTATTCATCAATGACAATCCACCATAAGTCCTCCCGTGAAAAGCACCTGTGAATGAGATAATTGTATTCTTATTCCTTGTTGAACCCCATTTTCGGGCGAGTTTAATAGCACCTTCAATTGATTCTGCTCCGGAATTTGAAAGGAAAGCACGTGGGAATTTAGAAATTGAAGTTAATTTTTTCACAAAATTAATTTGAGCATCCTGAAAAAAATAATTTGACAAATGCAAGTATCGAGACGCTTGATGAGTAATTGCTTCAATTATTTTTGGGTGAGAATGCCCCAGAACATCCACAGCAATTCCACCTAAAAAATCGAGGTAATCATTTCCATCTTTATCCCAAATCCTAACTCCTTCAGCTTTTTCGACAACTATTGGTAATCTGGAATAAACTTGAATAAAATGCTCTTTTTCAATTTCAATATATTTTTTTGAATTGTTCATATTTTTTAAACCAATGAATGTACAACTGTTTTCACTACTCCCCAAACTTCAAAATTCATTTCTTGAGTGATTTCAATTGGTTCGTAATTTTGATTTTCAGGGTATAAATATAATTTATTTTTAGTATATCTCAATCTTTTTACTGTTAACTCACCATTGATAACCGCAATTACAATATTGCTGTCCTTTGGGTGAATTGATCTATCCACAATCAGCAAATCGCCGGAATAAATCCCAGAATCAATCATTGAATCTCCCGTTACACGTACAAGGAATGTAGCTGCAGGATTGGAAATCAAAAAATCATTCAAATCCAGTTTTCCTTCGAGATAATCATCAGCAGGGGATGGAAATCCTGCAGATACCGATTCTAGGAAAAGAGGTAAATCAACAAATGTGACTCTTTCCGGAATATATACTTGTAATACTTTGACTGAATCTATTTCTAACTTTTTCATATTTCAAAAGATATTATTTCAAAATTAAGAATTAATAATCTTTATGGGAAATAATTATGAGAATATTATTAATTTGCAAAAAAAATAAATACACTTATCTCCAATTATGAAGATTATTATACAAAGGACGAATTCGTCGAAGTTATTTATAGATAATAAGCTATTTTGTGAAACGAAAAAGGGATTTTTGGCATTAGTAGGATTTACAGCTTCTGACGATGAGTCTCTCTTTCCATGGTTTGCCAACAGAATAATGAATCTACGCATATTTCCTGATGAAGAAGGAAAGATGAATCTTTCTCTCTTGGATGTTGGTGGAGAAGCAATGTTTGTTTCAAATTTTACTCTTTACGGTGATTCGAAAAAAGGCTTTCGACCTAGCTATTCAGGTGCTATGCAGCCTGCTGATGCAGAATTATTGTATTATAAATTTGTTGATTATATAAATTTTAACTACAAAGATACTAAAGTTGCATCAGGTGTTTTTGGTGCGATGATGGACATAGAATTTGTAAATTCAGGACCAGTGACTTTGATTATTGAAAAAAATAATGAATTAAAAATAAATGAAAAAGAATTGTAAGTTAAATTTAATTTTATTCTTCTTAGTTGGATTTCTCTTTACTTCATGTCTTATACCGGATACTCGATTTTCCGGTCAGAAGGAAGTTAGAAATAATTATGGATTGAAGATAATTGAAACTGCTGAGGAATATAATCATTCTGTTGACCTGGATTCAAATTGTAGAATGATTAATCTTGATGGTTATATCCAAGATCTAAAATTTGATATTAAGTATGCGACAAAGAGTAATTTTACAAAACAGGCAGTATATGATGAAGCTAAAGCTTTTGTAAGGTTACCGGTAGCAAAAGCTTTGAAGCTGGTTCAATCAGAACTTTCCGGCAACAATTTGGGATTAATTATATTTGATGCTTACAGGCCATATTCCATTACTTTAAAGTTTTGGGAAATGTATCGAGATACAAATTTTGTAGCAGCTCCATGGACAGGCTCCAGACATAACAGAGGTTGCGCTGTGGATGTTTCGCTTTATAATTTGAAAACCGGGATTGAATTAAATATGCCTACGATTTTTGATGATTTTTCCGAAAAAGCTTCCTGGGACTATCCGAACTTATCTGATGAAAAATTAGCCAATAGAACTATGTTGATAAATATAATGGGAAAATATGGCTTTACTGTTTACCCGACTGAGTGGTGGCATTTTGATTTTGCAGGTTATGAAAAGTATGGTTTAATGGATATACCATTTTCCTATTTGGAAGAAAATTAGTCAATTCTCATCATTTTTGCCATAAAAAATCCATCAGAAATTGTATTGCGAAAGTCAATGTTTACTTGATTTTGATGGATTCTTAAAAAATTAGTATTAATTGAAATATCTATATCCTCTAGTATATTTACGGGAATAAAATTTGGATTATTTTCGAGAAATTGTTCAACGATAAACTCATTTTCATCAGGAATTAAAGAGCAAGTAGAATAAACCAGAAATCCATTGATTCGAACAAATTTTGAATAATTTTCAAGTATTTTAATTTGGTTCAAATTGATTTTTTTAAGTATTTTCTCATTAATTCTAAATTTCTTCAATGGATCACGCCGAATTGTGCCTGAACCTGTACAAGGTGCATCAATCAAAACTCGATGAAATAAATGTTCTTTTGTCAATTTCAGGATTTCTTTAAAATTATTTTTTTTTGAATTGCTTATATATGTAATTACCGAAGTCAGACCTGCCCTTTGTGCTCTTTTAGGAATTTCTTTAAGACGTTTGAATTCAATATCGTTTGCAATAATTAAACCTTGATTCTTCTGAAGATCTCCAATGTGAATAGTTTTACCTCCTGCACCTGCACATGCATCGAGAATTTCTTCATTTGCCTTTGGTGAAAGAATCAGAGAAATTAACTGACTACCTTCTTCCTGAACTTCAATTTCGCCATTTTTATAAGCAGGGATTTCTGATAACTGAATTCGATTGGACGAATAGAAACAATTTGGAATAACAATTGATTTTTGTAAAGGTATATTTTGCTCGTTAAAGTTTTTTTCAATATGTTCAGTAGTTGTTTTCAGAGTATTTACCCGCAAAACTAATGGAGCCTGTTCTATTGAATTTTCAAGAAAATTCATTAGTTCAGATCTATTTCTGAAAGAGTTAATTATTTTCTCAAGGAAAAAAGCAGGGAAACTGTATCTGTTTTGAATCAACTGATAGTCTACTGATCCAAAATTATAAAAGTCAATCTCTTTAACTTTTTTATTTAATTCTTCAAATGTTGTGCTAATTGTTTGCTTGAATTTTGCAAGATTTTCTCCTAAAATACTTTGCAGAATACTTTCAGATGTTTCCGTTTTTTCAATATTTATGATTAATTCATCTGGTGAATAGCTTTTTGTAAAATTTGGGAAATTTGATGTTAAGGTTATTGCAATGAGTATTTTGATTTGTTCATCAGATTTATCTACTTGAATTTCGTTCTGAATATTTTTTCCGATAAATTCAAATAGAAGATAATTTCGAAGAACTAAGTAAATTGTGTTTACTGAAAATTTGCGTTCTTTACTGCCATATTGTTTTTTGCTACGGAAATAAGTAGATAAAATTCTGTCAACAGGTTGCGACGAATTGAAGATTATCCTTATCAGTTCAGCTGAATGTTCTATTAATGTTGCAACTCTCATTGTTGTTCAGTTAAATAAGAATATAATTTTGTTAAATTCCACTCTTTTGTATAGTGAAATGGGATAATGCCCACTTCAGAGGCAGTATTTACATTGTCAAGTGAGTCATCGATAAACATAGTTTCAGAGGGGATATAACCTGATTTATTAATAATATATTCGAAAGATGCTTTGTCTGGTTTTCTTAAACCCATTTGAAAAGAATAAAAGCAATTATCAAATGTACTTAATAATTCTTTGCACCTTGGGGCAAATTCAATATAATGCAATTCATTGGTATTTGTAAACAAGGATACAGTGAAAATTTCTTTCAACTTTCTGATGATATCAAGTGATTCAGAAATATAACTGACTAACATTGCATTCCAAGCATCCTTAATTTGAATGTCAGTAGCATTCAACTTATACTTGTACCTGATATCAGAATAAAATTCTTCAATGGATTTCCTTCCTGTTTCAAAATCACTTGCGATTGCTTTGAAATGATTGGCAGTGACACTATCAAAGAGTTCAGGTTTATCGGAAAATTCTCTGAATTTAGTAAGTGAAAGGGCGTAATCTACTTCCAAAACTACGCCCCCACAATCAAATATTAAGTTTTTTATCATCAAATATTTTTTATTTCTTTATAAATTTCTTCGTAAGTATAGTTGTTCCATTATTTATTTCAACAATGTAATTTCCTGTACTAAGATTTGTAGTATTCAAAGTAACAATAGAATTAGGTGATACATTGAAAACTTGAGCAATTTTCATATTACCTAAATTATCATATACTTTAATTCCCACATTCCCTGCAATTTCATTCAAAGTAAGATTCAAAGTATTCTCTGACGGATTTGGATAAAGATATACCATCTCATTTAAATTCGGCTCATGAACTAATGTATAACTTCCTACAAAGAATGAATATTTGATTCCATGACCGAAATCAGGATTAAATGTTTTTAGGGTTTTACCAGAACCGTCATGAATATTTAAATATCCTGATCCTTGCTCCGGATAAGCCCAATAAGACAAGCCGTAATTATACAAATCATAAACTTCAAGAGTATAACACCCTTGCGGTAAGTCTAAAGGAATTTCATAATTTGTATTGCTACCTAATGAGGGTTTATGGTCAATTACATTTCCTTGGACATCACTTAATTTATATGAGAAATTGCTCCCACGCAAATTAGTTTTCAATACTACTTTAGCAGAGTATTCATATAAATCAGGCATATTGAAATCAGAAATAAATGTATTATTAGCATCATTATCATCAGTATTTCCATTTGGATTAGATATTTTAACACTGAATTTGTTAGTGCCATCACCAATCCAAAATTCACTTGCAGGAATTGGAAGAGCAATTTTTTCAGTTTTCATAGGTGGAATAGTTCCTTCCCATTTATAATTAGCTGAATATCCGCCAATTATTTCATATTCGAAATCAAGAGCAGTTAAGTCATTAGCTGAATTGTTTCTGATAATTATAGTAGGGTCAGAGCAAATTGGATTTGTACGTGAATAATAATCTTTGCTAGAAGGCATAATCACATCGTAAATTTCTGCATCATTTTCGTAAGAATAATCTCCATATTCGAAAAGTTGCATTGAAACAACGTAGTTACCATTACCCATACCCAGATTATCTTGAGGTACTTTTGTAATATCATAATCAATATTCAATTGATTATTTGAAATAAATTGACCAACCTCAAAATCATTATCTTTCACAACATCTCCCGGACACCATCCTTCACGTGAACCAGGCCAGGTTCCACCCTGTGGATAAACAGGATTTTCCGCACAATCATTTGTTTGCCAAATATGCCATGATGCAATTTCAGAGGAATTCGAAATTAATCTGTGAGTATTGTCCTTCCATTCACAACAATGTGGATAATTACCATCATCACTATTGTGACCATGTCCACTCAAACGAGTTTTCAATTTTAATGATTTGGTATCGGGTAATAAATCAATATTTGTTTCTGAAAGTTTTGTATCATCTGAAAGTGCAGCATATCTAATGCTATTCTGATTAGTACCCCATAGTTTATTAATTCGTTTCACATTCCTAGGCGGTGTACCTTTTATGAAAAGGAACTTCACATCAATTAATTCTTGCAAATTTCCTGCACCAAAGTCAACAGTATCATGTAATAACGGTGCATAATCTGTAACATCGTACATCCATGTGAATCCTTCAGGTCCAAGATCCAAGTTTATACCGTAAGGAGTAATAAACCTGCCGATTTCAGTTTGGTCAATTATTTCAAAAGGTTCTGAATAATATTCCAAATCTCCATTTACGTAGTATCCGTCTGATTCATTTAAAGTTGAGTCAATTACATTACCGTCAGCATCATAATCATATACCCATCCGATTGGATAATAATAATGAACTGTATCAATCATTAATCTATTATTTTCAACTTTGTACTTTATTATTGAGTTTTGTTCAATTTCTCTAGTTTCGACTTCTTCTAATGTATCAACTTTAATTGAATATGTCCCGTTGGAAAGAGACAGAGAGGGGATATAATCACTTTGGTTAATGTTTAAATATATTTCATCAGTAGTAGTTGACATAATTTGCGGTACGCCAATCATCCTGCCATTATTTTGATTTGGTGATTTATCATCAATCCAATGGCTTTGATGTTCATTAAAATCATAATAAGCAACTATTTTGGAATAATTTGGGTGATCTATCAACAAGGCAAAATCTTTAAAAGAACTAATTGTTTCTTGAGATAAAGCATCTTTCCAAATTCGAATTTCGTCAATTGCTCCATTGAATGGAGCATTTTTATACATTCCGGATGAAATAGTAAAGGAAGCATTATTGTCGGGAGTATATTCAGGAATTTCTCCGCTATAAGTCAGCAATATTTCCTTCCCATTTAAGTAAAATTTCAATCGATTTTGATTTGTTGATTGAGTACCGTCAAAAACAACAGCAAAGTGATTCCATTCATTTAGTTTCAGAACATCGGTACCATTTGCGCTTGATGATCCATTTGTATTTACGATAATGGAAATTTTACCTACTTCATTCCCCGTCCTGAATATAAATTGATTATTCTTATTAAAGATACATTCATTTGCAATCCATTTATTAATGTTCATCCAACCTTCGACAGTTAATTTCCGAGTATGGTTCATTTCAGTTATATTCCCACAATCAATATAATCATTAGGTGAATTAAACTTCATGTAATATTCATTTAGGTATGCAAAATATAAGATTGAACTTGAACTCAAATCAAACAGAATATCATTCTGAGAACTTTGTTCGAAGCTAATATCAAAATTAATATTTTTAAATTTCGAATTCCAATTAAATGGTTCAATGAAAGCAATTTCCTGATCATATCCAGCTTTAATTGTATAATCTCCTTTGAAAACTGTTTGAAAATCCGAATTTTCAAAATGATTATCTGTCACATTTGAAGAGGCTCGCATTTTAATTGTTAAATTTTTCAATGTTTTGCCTTCAGAAGTGGAAAAGAATGTAAGTTTATCATAATTTACTGCATCAATACCTAAATCTCTCAATTGTTTCGAAGTTAAAGTGAATTGCAAATGTGCTGCAGTGCCTGGAATTGAGCCATTAACTAATTCACGAGGTGAAACATCAAATGTTTTTTCATTCACTACATTTTCAACGGTAGTTTTAAATTTTTGTTTTTTGATTTTATATGTTCGAGGATTATTTGAATAGAAAAGCGTATCAGGAGTTTCGAATCCGAACGAATACAGTTTGCTTGTTAACTTTGTTGAATCAAATTTACCTGTATGGCTATAAACAGTATTGTACGTTAAATAATCCCATTCTCCACAATTGTAACTATCATGTGGTGTTTTAGGGTCACATTTAAGTGTATAAAGCATCAAAATCTTGCTGAAGGATTCAGTTGCTGGAGGCATAACGTAAGTATCCCTGCGTTTGAAAATATCATCAAAAGTAAGGGTTTGTACTGTTAGTGTATCTCCTGCGATTGCAAATTGAGAGAAAAGAGGAGTTACAAAACAAAGCAAGCAAAAGAGTAAAAATTGCTTTTTCATAAAAAAATACTTTTTAATTTATATAAAAAAGCAAATTAATAAATATTGAATAAAGAATGGTCAGCAATATTATATTAATTTATATGAAATTATAATTTTGTGGTTCTCTTGATATATTTTCCGGTTAAAGTTTTATTCAATTCTTGTTTTAAATATTCAAAAGCTTCTTCGGGGGTATCACAGAATTTGAAGTACTTTAAATCATCTTTAGAAATCATTCCTTTTTCAATGAGATAATTGAAATTAATTACATTCTTCCAGAATTCACTGCCATAAAGAATTATTGGTAGAGGTTTTACAACTTTTTTGGTTTGTCTTAAAGTAAGAATATCCATTAGTTCATCAAGTGTACCGAATCCACCGGGCATTGCTATGATTGCTTTAGCAAGATATACAAACCAGAATTTTCGCATAAAGAAGTAATGAAATTCAAAGTTTAAATCTTTTGTAATGAATTGATTAGGATTTTGTTCGAAGGGCAGACTAATGTTGAAGCCAATAGAATGAGTGTTTGCAGTATAAGCACCTTTGTTAGCAGCTTCCATCATTCCTGGACCGCCACCAGAGGCGATTTTGATTCCTTGTCCTGTTGGATGATCTTTGAGCCAATTTGCAAGCATGTTTGACAATCTCACCCCGTCTTCATAATATTTTGTTAAATCATAATTATTTCTCATCTGGGTAATTTCTTTATTAATCTTTGACCTCTTTTTACCCTGAGCATCTTTTAACTGCAAATACAATTCATTCATTTTAGCATCATATTTTTCCAGAGGCAATGTTCTAGCAGAGCCATAAAATACAATTGTACCTTTTACACCTTTTTTTCTTAAATCGCTTTCAGGATGCATGTATTCCGCTATCATCCTAATTACTCTGCCATCTTTACCATGCAAAAAAGAAGCATTATCATATGCTTTCTTATTTGATTTTATTTCATTTTTTCCATTCATATTCAATTACAATCAATTAAAATAATAAAGACGATTATTTTATACAATTATCTGTTTTAAAAGGAAAAACTCTTAATTTTGGAACAAAAATTATTTGGGATTTTATCTCTTTGTTAAAAATCAAGACTTTTTTGAAAACTTTATCATATAAAATATACATTTTATTATTTCTTCCTTTTATTGCTTTTTCACAAAATGAATTAGAAATTGGTAGGGAATTCGGATTATTCACCTCAAAAAACCTTACAAATTATATTAAACCACTTTTGACTACAGTAAATCAAAGCTTGAATTCAAGTTTGATTACAAATTCCGATATTAGTAATGAATGGTCAATTGGTTTGGATATTTCTATAAGCGGAATGGCCATATTACAAAACCAAAAATCTTTTGCGGCAGAATTACCTAAATTATTTGGCGACACAAGCATAGTATTAACAGCTCAAAGTGCTAATGGGAAAATGTATAAAAATTCTTCAGGTAATATATTTGAACCAACTATATATGGTGGAAAATCTACTCCGGTTTTTGCTTCTCCGCAAAATGCATTTCCCCCGGATTCATTCTATAAATCGGTTGCTTTTGCTGAAGGTGTGGATATAAGTTATATGAGTGGTCTGCCTGTATTACAATTAGTACTGGGTTTTCCTACCAGGACAGAATTACGAACTAGATTTATTTCAATTCCATTATTGAATTTACCATTAATTTATTATACATTGGGAATTAATCAAAACATCAGCCATTATTATGATCCATTTGAATTGGATTCGAATTATTCATACAGTATCTTCGGTGCATATCACAGCATTGCTCGTGAGAAGGGGATAGATATAAAATCTATTGCTTTTGGTACTGCTTTTTCAGGCAAATTTTCAGAGAAAATCTATTATACATTCAGTATTCAATATGAGAATATGTGGGGTGGAATAACAGCTATTCGTAATACCGAAG
>MHAC01000060.1:0-16735 GCA_001804565.1 Ignavibacteria bacterium GWF2_33_9
TTAATCGGATGAAATATAGCATCATTAAAATTCCTCATTTTTCCGTCAACTCTAAGAGAACGCTCCCAGAGCAGGTCATTATCCCCATTTGGGATTTCTTGAGCGAGAGCCGCCTGCGTTCCTAAAGCAGCCACCAGAGCCACTATTAAAGCAATTCCTAAACCATAAACCATTTTGAATAATTTTGTCTTTTCCATTCTAACACCTTTTATTTATTTGATTTTCGATGTATAATCTAAATTACAAATTTCTGCTAAATAATTATCCTGTTTTTCTAAGTATATTTTTCAAAGTATTAATAAATTTCCCATTTTATCGTTTTACTATCAAAACTTTTTTAATCTAATGAAACCTAATAACTTTTCTTTTATTTTAATACTTATGTTAATCCTTAATACATTAAATCTTTTCTCGGCTGGTGCTGATATTCACGAGCATTCTCCGAATGAAATCGGGTCATGCCTGTCGTATGTTTATCAATCTTCTGAAGGAACATCCGATCCAGCAATTCATTTGGATTACACCAGAGCTCTGAACGAAAGTGATTTCAGCTTGGGATTTAGTTTCGAAAAAATCTTCAGCGAAAATCAACATCTTTCAGCCGGAATAAGTTTGGATTATGAAATAATCGACAATTTAACTTTTGCCGCCTCTCCTTTGATTATTTGGGAAAATGAAAATGGCTGGACTTCTAAATTCGCATTACATTTAGAAGTAAATTACGGCATCGAAATCGGTCAATTACATATTGGTCCTCTAATTGGTTATGCCACAGAATTCGGTGATTACCATATTGGCGGCGGCTTGCACGTGGGATTTCATTTTTAAACATACTATTATCCAATAATATTAAAAAGAGTTCAAGATTACTTGAACTCTTTTTAGTTTATGTAAATATTTGTTTAATTATTATTTTGTGTATTCTTTGTCAATTATGGTTATTCTACCAGGATAAGTAATCGGACCAAACATAGTATTAACTGTAGGCTTCACGTCGAGTTTTATGTGAGATAAATCATGCTTCACTCCACCAATGGCAAAAGCAAGATTTAATATTTTATCGTAAGTTTGATCTTTGAAAAATTTATACAAATCCAAATTCATCGAAATAGGAATAATAACTGATTCGCCTGAAGCAGGCACATTAACAGGTGCATCAATTCCACCTGAAATTGTTGGGACATCATCAATAAGCAATCTCCATTCCAAATTAGAAATTGTTGCATCAGTTTTGACAGGTGAAGATTTACCATCATTTGGATTTATTGCTGCAACATTGAGTACAAAAGTGACAGGACAAGTTTTTCCTTGAAGCAAATTTGTTAATTTCATAGCATCACCAAAATCAAAATCACTAATTTTACTTTGGTTAGAAATAGTTACACCAGATAACTGAAATTCCTTTACCCCATCTAATTTGAATTTCAGTTTCTTCATTGTTGAAAATGTATTCAAGATGGAACATGAAGAAAAGATGCCCACTGAAATCAACAATATCAGAGGTAATATCCAAATTTTTTTTCTAATATTCATTTTGTAACCTTTATTCGTTATGCTTTTTTATATTATCGTAAATCTATTCAATTTATTTCTTACTTTTACGGAATTTAGTTACAGCACGAAGAAAATTATTGCCTAAACTGTCTGATAATTCAGGATTTTCATCACTCAATCTTTCAGGATGCCATTGAACAGCTATTAAATATGATTGATTTTCCGGTACAATCCATTCAAAGGACTCAATTAATCCGTCCTTAGCATAAGATGTGGGGTATAAGTCTTCTGAAAGATAATCTATACCTTGATGATGATTAGTATTAACACGGGTATTCTTAATGTCTCCCCAAAAATCGAAATTCTGGGATTTATATAATTTTACATCATGGAAACATGCATCTTTATTCTCACATCTATGACTAACTTCACCCGGTCTTTGAGTCGGTAAATCCGCAAATAAGGTTCCTCCCATATATACATTGAATATTTGGAAACCACGGCAAACAGCGAGTATTGGCATTTTCTTACTTAATGCATTTTCTATAAGTTTGAATTCTAGAGTATCACGTACTGAATCAATTTCGCACAAACTGTAATAATCCGGTTGACCATAATTTAATGGATGTACATCAGGTCCACCGGATAAAATTAATCCATCGCATGTATTAAGTAATTTTAATGCTGAATCAACTCCAAATCCATATAAGTTGATTAATTCCACTTCCGGATTTAATTCTTTCATCCATTTGCCATATTGTAAATAGCCCTCAGAACCAATTCCTTTGGAAATGGCGATTTTTTCTTTTTCATATTTAGTACAGGAAATTATACTAATTGAAATAAAAAGAAGCAGTAGAATTTTTACTGCCTGAATATGTCTTTTTTTCATAATGCTTTTATATTTTTAGTTATTAATATTTCTTCAATTATATTTTTTAATTGATTATTTTCATCAATTATTTTGAATTCAATTGGTTGAATAAATAAGGAGATTTCATTCTTTACAAATTCATTGCTGAATTTTCTTAATTTCACAAAATCCTTCTCAGTTGTAATAATTCCACTAGTATATACTTTCGTAAAATTTATTATTTTATTTATATCTTTGATCTTGTAAACTTGATGGTCAGAGAAAAATAGAGATTTAATCAACTGTATCTCATTATCATGTAAAGTCTGAATAAAGCGATTAGGATTAGCAATACCTGCAAGAGCGATGTATTTCTTACTCTTTGAAATATCATCCGAATTTGTCGATGAGTAAATTTTACCTGGTAAAATTTCAAATTCAAGACAAATTTGATTTTCTGAAATCACTATTTCATTTTTACTGCCTTTTGGAACAAGAATAATATTTGCTCTATATGAATTCTGCAATGATTCACGTAATTTTCCAAATGGTGGATAAAATGGCTTCTTTATTGTTTTCTCATCAAGAATTAAAATATTTAAATCTGGCAATATCCATCTGTGTTGGTATCCATCATCAACAATAATGCATTCAGGTTCAAATTTGTTTATAGCATTGAAATATGCCCTGTATTTCTTCTTGGAAATTGAGACAGGAATTTTCGTTTTCTCGAAAAGCATTAATGCTTCATCCCCAGCAAACTCAATTGAATTTTCATCAATGTTCTCAGAATTGAGAAAATAATCCCCTTTTTGATATTTTTTATAACCTCTCTCAATTATGCACTTTGATAAATCCTGAGGGAGATAATTATTAATTAACTCAGCTATCAATGGTGTTTTTCCGGTTCCCCCAAAGCTAAGATTACCAACGCAAACAGTAAGTTTATCATAAGATAATTTAAAATATTTTTCTTTAATATTAGGTAATTCTTCCCAATTAGATATAATTGCATTATCGAAAGAAGAATTCCTCTTTCGAATAAAGTAATCATAAATATTTTGACAAATAAACTTCATTAATCGTTTTAATTTACATTTAAAAATACTTTAAATTAATATATTCAGCTGCTTTTCTGGAAGCACCACTATCACCAAGATATCCTCTGATTGAATTGAAACTCCGAATCATAGATGCATTATATTCCTCATCCATAAGTATTTTTTGAATTTCATGGAATATTTGTTTAGGATTTGCATCTTTTTGAATTAATTCCTTCACAACACTTTTTTTGGAAAGAATATTAACCAGTGATAAATAATCCAATTTCACCAATTGCCTGCCAAGCAAATAAGTCAATGCTGAAGTATGGTAAAACATAACAAATGGTAATTCCGCTAAGCAAGCTTCTAAATTTGAAGTGCCTGTTTTCACTACCCCAGCTTTGGAAGTAAGCATTTGTTGTTTTGAATTAAAAGAAATCTGAATCTTGTTGTCTTTTTCAAAATCATTATTCAAAGCTGATTCCAGTGACTTTGGAATTGTAAGAATTACCTTAAAATCCTTTAAGTTTTCCTTAACTAATTTATTCACTTCCAAAAGAATGGGTAAATGACTTTTCAATTCTTGTTTCCTGCTTCCCGGCATTAATAAAATTGAATTTTCCCTTATGTGACTTTCTACATTTGTATTTTGAAATTCAGGAATGTCCAAAAGTGGATGTCCTACAAAATAAGTGTTTATTTCATAATTTCGAAAAAACTCTTCTTCAAATGGAAAAACAACAAGCAAATCATCAATATTCTTGGCAAATTTTGCAGCTCTATTTTCACCCCATGCCCATAACTGTGGTGCAATATACCATATAACAGGAATACCTTTAGATTTAGCAAATTTGGCAATTTCCCTATTAAAACCTGGAAAGTCAACTGCAATAAATAAATCAATCTTTTTTTCTATAATAATTTCTTCAACTTTTTGAATTAGATTTTTAAAGAAAAAGTAATTTTTTGCAACTTCCCAAAATCCAACAATAGAAACCTCCTTCAAACTAATTAAGGAATCCAGTCCTTCGATTATCATATTTTCACCACCGATTCCGTGAAATTGAATATCTTCATCAAATGACTTAAGCTCCTTCATCAATTTAAAAGAATGAATATCTCCTGACGTGTCCCCTGCTATGATTAATATATTTTTCAATTCTTAATAAAGTTTATGTGGAAAAATTAAATTTCCCTTATTATTCAAAATATGATATTTTAGTTTTTCACAAAATTACAACTTATAGAAAAGTTGTTAATGAATTAAACAAAAAAACGTAAAAAATGTCCAGGTTCGTACACTTACATAATCATACTCATTATTCTATTTTAGATGCTTTAACTACTACGGAAGAATTAGCTAAAGCAGCAGCAGATGACGGCCAAAGCGCTGTTGCTTTAACAGATCACGGCGTAATTTTCGGATTGATGGAATTCCAGAAATCTGCAAAGACCTTTGGCGTTAAGCCAATTTTCGGAATGGAAGCATATATTGCCGAAAAATCTCGATTCGACCGACAACAAACAGATAAAATAAGGAAAATCCGAAATTATTATCATTTGATATTAATGGCAAAGGATTTGACCGGATATAAAAATCTCGTGAAACTTACCAGTATGGCTCATACAGAAGGTTTTTATTATCGTCCGAGAATTGATAAAGAATTATTAGAAAAATATAAAGATGGTTTAATTGCAACAAGTGCCTGCTTGGGTGGAGTTGTTTCAGCTCATCTTATTGATGAAGATTATAAACGTGCAGTTTCGGAAGCACAATATTACAAGGATTTATTTGGTGATGATTTTTATCTGGAGATTCAAAATCATCATTTAAAAGAAGATCCCAAGATATTAACTGAAACTCCAAAAATTGCTACAGAACTTGGTATTAAGTTAATTGCTACAAATGATATACATTATTTAAAGAAGGAACATTCTGTTGCTCACAATGTCTATCTGCTAATAAAAGATACCTCCGCAGCAGATGCAGATAAAGTTGATATTAAAAATTTAAGATATCATACCGATGAATTTTATTTCCGCTCTCAAGATGAAATGATTGCATTATTCAAGGATACTCCTGAGGCAATTTCGAATACTTTGGAAATTGCAGATAAATGTGATTTAACCTTGAAATTCAATGTGAATATGCCCGAATTTTCTATACCAAAGGAATCAAAATCCACAAACCTGAATGAATATTTAGAGGAATTAGTTTTTCAGGGACTAAAGAGAAAATATCCTGAAATAACTGTTGAAATCGAAAAAAGGGCAAAATATGAATTGGAAATAATAAAAAATATGGGTTTTCCTGATTACTTTCTTATTGTTTACGATTTTATCAAAGCAGCACGTGACAGAAACATCAGAGTTGGGCCTGGAAGAGGTTCTGCGGCAGGAAGTATAGTCGCTTACGCACTTGATATCACATCTTGTGATCCTTTACCTGCGCAATTACTCTTCGAAAGATTTTTAAATCCCGAAAGAGTTTCATTACCCGATATTGATATTGATTTTGATGATGAAAGACGTGCTGAAGTTATTGAGTACTGCCAGGAAAAATATGGAAAAGAAGCAGTTGCACAAATCATTACTTTCGGGAAAATGTCCAGCAGGATGGTCCTGAAGGATGTTGGACGTGTTTTAGGTGTTCCATTAGCGGATATTAACAATATTACTTCCAGAATACCTGTGAAATTCGGGAAAGTTGCTAAACTTGAAGATGCTCTGAAATTAGCGGATTTAAAACAATATTCCGAATCTAAAGATCCTAAAATTAAACAATTAATTGAATACTCTTTAATCCTGGAAGATAAGAACAGAAGCGCAGGGACACACGCTGCAGGTGTTGTTATCACTCCTGGAGCAGTTAATGATTTTGTTCCTGTTTTTTACAATAATAAAACCTCAGATGAAGGCATATCAATTGCAACTCAATACACAATGAAGTATATTGAAGATGCAGGCGTAATTAAAATGGACTTCCTCGGATTAAGGACTTTATCAATAATTGATCGTGCTGTTCAATTAATAAAAATCAATTATAATATTGATTTAAATATTGATAGTATTCCGATGGATGACAAAAAGACTTTTGAACTCATTGCAAGTGCCAAAACAACAGGAGTGTTCCAATTTGAATCAGGTGGGATGCAGGATTATTTGAAAAAGCTAAAACCCAATTCATTAGAAGAATTAACGGCAATGAATGCCTTGTATCGTCCCGGTCCAATGGAAAACATACCTGAATTTATTGATAGAAAACATGGATTGAAGCCGATTACATATTTACATCCAATTATGGAACAAGTGCTTAATAATACTTATGGAATAATTGTATATCAGGAACAGGTCATGCAATTAGTTCAGGTTATTAGTAATTTCACACTAGGCGAAGCTGATATATTACGTAGAGCAATGGGGAAAAAGCAAATTGATGAAATTGAAAAAATGAAACCAAAATTTTTTGAAGGTGCTGAATCAAATGGTATTTCACAAAAAATTGCTAATGAAATTTTCGAATTGATTCTGAAATTTGCTAATTATGGATTCAATAAATCTCACTCCTATGTTTATTCGTGGGTTGCATATCAGACTGCATACTTGAAGGCTCATTTCCCCGCAGAATTTTTAGCAGCGAACATGACTGCAGAACTAAATAATCAAGAAAAAATTGTTTCACTAATTGATGAAGCAAAAAATTTCGGATTGCAAATACTTCCTCCCGACATAAACACTTCAATTGGTCATTTTTCTGTGAAAGGAAAGAATATTTATTTTGGTTTAGCAGCTATCAAAGGAATCGGAATGAATCCTGTCAATCATATTGTTGAGATAAGAAAAAATGGACTTTTTACTTCTTTCTTCGATTTTGTAAAAAGGACAGATCCCAAATTTGTGAACAGAAGAGTACTTGAATCACTTATTTTTGCAGGAGCGTTTGATTCAATTGCTGATGAAAAACGCAGACCACTTTATGAAGTAATTGATGATGCTTTAAATTTTGCAAAAGCTCAAAACAAAAATGATGGAATGTTCAATTTGTTTGCAGGAAATAATGATTTACAAGTAACATTTGAGCCTTCTATTCCTGATATTCCAGATTGGAATAATCGTGATAGATTAGACCATGAAAAAGGAGTTCTGAATTTTTATGTTTCGGGTCATCCCTTGAATGAATTTAAAATACTGGTAAAATCTTTTTCTCATAAGGATATTTTTCAATATCTTGACGAAGAAGTGATGATACCGAAGAATGAAAAAGTTCGTTTCTGTGGTTTGATTTCCAGCATAAGAACAAGGAGAGATAAGCAAAATCGAATGATTGCATTTGTACAGATAGAAGATTTTGTCGGTAAGGTAGAATGTATATTTTGGAGTGAGGCTTATTCCAAATACGAAGACATTTTAGTAGAAAGTTCACCAATAACAGTATATGGAAAACTTGATCCTAATGATAATTTGCAGCTCAAAATCATTGCTGAGGAAGCTTATTCATTCCTGCAAACTTTAGACAAATTTGCAACAGGCATTGTTATTAAGTTAATAGATAATGAAAAAACTGAAAAATCAATTTTTGAAATTCACAATATATTATCTCAATTAAGTGGAAAAGAGTTGAAAATTGTTTTCATCCTTGAAAATGATGAAAAAGGAGAAAAGAAACAGTTTGTTGCATTTGATTATGCTACTAATCTTAATTTTCAGGTGCTCAAACAATTACAACAAGTTGAATGCGTTAAAAAAGTAAAATTATTAAGCGAATAGGTTTATATGAAAACATTTCTTAAATGGACTATCGGAATTTTGATTGGTATTGTTGCACTAAAATTATTATTCTGGCTATTAAAAATAGTATTGGGTTTTGTATGGTTCGTTATTATTGCTGGAGGACTATTGCTAGGTGGTTCATTTATCTATAAATTGATCAGTAAGAAAAATTAAAATTCATTTATTTTCTGGATATAAATTCTGAGTCTCGCACATAAAATCTCAATGGTAATTCAGAATGTTTTTTAATACCGATTCGTGTAGTTTGAATGATTTCATTATCTGGGTAATTATTTAATCTAAATAATTGTATTTCTGAATTTTCATAATCACTGAGATCAAGGTAATTATATCCTTTATTTAAACCAAAAGCTTTTGAAAAATTGCCTGGTCCATTGCATAATTTTCTTATATCTAACACTCCCCTGTTCTGCTGCATTTCCGAAATACCTTCTAATGGTTTTGCAGCACGAATCAGAACAGCAGAACCTTTTCCTTCAGTTTCAGTTACTATATTTGAACAAAAATGGTTTCCATAAATAAAATATATATACAGAATACCTCCACTTTCAAACATCGGAGCATTTCTTGGAGTTTTTTTTACTGCTGCATGACAAGCCAAATCACCTTGAGGTAAATATGCTTCAGTTTCCACGATTTCTGCGGCAATATATTCGTTTTGGTTGATTTTCTTCACAAAAACTGAACCCAACAAGTCTCGGGCTAATTTCTCAGTAGAATTTAAATAATATTCTTTTGAAATTCGTTTAATTTTTTTTGAAAACATAGATTTTTTTTCGTAATTTGAGAAATATTTTTATGTATTTTGTGTATTTAATTTGTGTATCCTAAAATTTGAGAACAAAATGAGATTTTTACTAGCTATTTTAATAAACGTATTTCTGTCCAATTTAATTCTTTATGCTCAACCTGGATTAGCATATATTATACCTGATATTGGTGCTCCTGGTATGAATATAAATTATGAAATCCTATCGCCATACCAAAGTGGAGATGAACATATCGGCAATTTCGGTGATGATGGTTTTTATCTTAATAATCCCGGAGATGATGTAAGAGTTGTGGTTGAAAATTTGATAGATACAAACAAAGTAATTTTCGGACCAATTGTTGTAAGTTGGGATGGCAGATTAATCTCAGGTCAGATTTTCATTAAACCTAATGTCAAGCCAAACAGTTCTGATTGGAAACAATTACAAACTCAATTTAGAATTCCTTTTCATGTTTTCACTTCAAAATTAGGTTGGTCAGTAACTGATACATTTTATATTCTTCAACCTCAAAAATTAGGAGATGTATCTGGAAATTCAGAAACTGTTCTTGGAGAAGGTTCTTTGGGTTATCGTTCCAAACGTGGTGCAATGCTGGTTGACTCACTTATTTTAGGTGGAAAAACTTATAGAATTTCTACGAATGATTGTGACCCAAATGCTCCCGGCAATCAAGGTTTATTACCTTTTGTTTTACTTTCCAAAAATCGTATTAGCGGTCAGTTGTCAACAATAATTGAAATGAATGGCGGATATCAGCGGATTCAAAATGCTGCACCAGGTGGTGGAGGCGGTGGGGGTCGATTTTATGATAGAGGATTATTCGATAGTAAAAATGGAGACGATGGCGGAAACGGATTTATTTCCGGTGGAGCAGGTGGAGCAAATAGTTCAGGAATTCCGGGAAATTCTAATTCGCATAAAAAATTAGGTGAAAGTACTTTCTCCGCTGGTTATTCATTAAATAGGAATACTCCTCCTCTAGATGAAATTTATGAAGCATCAGGTGGCGCAACAGCGCATCCGTTTGGTGAAAGTGGTATAGCATGTAATGATGGAGATAATTGCAAACCCTTCGGTGGCTTTGGCGGAGGAAGCGGCAATAATCAAACGAAAGCTGGTGGATCTGCTGGAAATGCTATCGACGGTCAAGGTCCAAACAATTCTGCGGGGAAAGCAGTTGGCAACAGGATGTTAATACCTCTTGCCGGTGGCTCCGGGGGTGCATCAGGTAATCCTCAGGGAGCAGGCACCTTTTCCGGAAGCGGTGGTGGTGGTGGTGGTGCTATTTCCATTGGAGCAATGAAAATTGAGTACTTAAACATCCAAGCTAATGGTGCTAATGGTGGTAATGAACCTGCTGATGGTGGAAATGGTGCAGGTGGAGGAATAATACTTGCACCAAAATTAGATGTCAACTCCAGTAAAGCTGAAGCAAGTGGAGGCACTTTAGGAGCATATTCAGCAAGTTATGGACGTTTGAAGATTGAGAAGAATCTAGCTGGAGTAAGTATAAACAATACTCCACAATTGGATGTGTTTGAAGGTTTTACAACGGATACAACAAATTTGGTACAAAGGGATTTTATATTAAAAGGAACTAAAAATGCAAGTGAAGGTGATTTAGAATTATATATCAAACCTGAAACCGGAAATTGGAGCTTAGATACGACTATTCCTGCTGGACAAGGAAACTGGACTGCAAACATCAATTTACCAAATCCTGATACATTATTTTATCTTGTAGGGATGATGAAAATTAATAATCCATTAGGTGGCAAGTACTTAGATGAACCTTCAGGAGTATTTTCACAGGCAGGTGCCAATATTTTGGAAATTGAGAAAAAGTCAGATTTATTTGTTTCAACTGACCACATTGATTTTGGAATATCTAGTAAATGTGCTGACTCGGTAATTGCTTTTACTGTTGAAAATAAACCAACAGCAAGCAAATCTGTTACTCTACAGACCTGGTCTATAAAAGGACCGGACGCAGGTAATTTCAATTATACAATTCCTCCTGCATTACCTAAGACATTAGCACCAGGTGAATCTGTTGCTTATGAAGCGAGATATATAGCTTCAATGCCTGAAGGACCAAAATCTGCATATCTTGAATTTGAAACTGACTCACCTGAAATGCCTATCATACGTATAGATTTATCAGCTGAAATGGAATTATTGCACGTTGATGTGAAGCCAATTAATCCTCCTGCAGTTATTGATTTTGGTGATATGTATCTTGGTTTCGATAATGATACAACTATTACATTAACTAATCTTGGCCGAATAAACCATTATGTTTATGGAGTATTAATGTCGAATCCTGAATTATCAGTTTTCCCCTTTGGTGGTTTATTAGCGGCAAATCAAGCAAATCAGATCGACTTTAAATTTACATTAAATTCCCTACAGGTAGGTGAACAAACTTTTTATGCTAAATTCCTTTTTAATTACCAATGTAACGACACAATTGATCTATGTTTCAAGGCAAATTTAATACCTGCTGAATATACTATTCCAGATAGTGTGACCTTCTCATTAATATCTCCCTGCGACACTCAAACTGATTCAATTTATATTGAAAACAACAGTGATGCACCTTATATAATAGATGCTATTTCAATTCCAATGGGGAATGATGTTACTATGTTTAATACGAGCAATAATATTGTAACTTTCCCGGATACTTTATGGCAAGGTGAAAAGAGAATAATTGTTGTAGTGTTTAATCCAAATCAAGCTCCGGATGGCGTGAAAACTGCTTATATAGAAGTCAAAATCGATATTAACGGTGAAGAAGAAACTATTCCCATATTCTTTAAGGGTGAAGTTAAAAGCGGCTTTATAAATAGTACCTCAAATTTAGCCTATGGTGCGATTGTTATTAATACAACTAAATCATTGGATTTTACATTAACGAATAATGGTATTTGGGATGTTCAAATTTCGAATTTCACACCGGCTTTTACATATCCTACTATTTTCACATATACTAATCCGGGTTCTTTTATCTTGAGTCCGGGAGGCAGCCGTACTATTTCAGTTGATTTCAAGCCTTCAAACGTTCAATTATATATTGATAAATTTACTTTTGATTACAAAATCGGTAATTGTCCATTAATGACAAACACTGTGGACCTTTCAGGAGAAGGTTTGCCTGCAATAAGTATTGAAATATATTTACCTGATTTAGTTGTTGAACCTAATATTGATAATTATCAAATACCTATTTACGCTAAGGTAGCAAATCCTAGAGACACTCTTTATGGTTTTAATCTTGATACGATGAAATTGGAATTCAATCGAACATTGTTTTATCCTAAAACTGTTTCTGGAAATAATGCATTAATATTATCCAATCAGTTGAATGGAAATAACAGAGAATTAACTTTAGCTTTACGTAATATTACAATCAGTGCACAGGATTCTGTATTATGTTATTTAAATGGCTTTACAATGCTTGGGAATACCGAATCAACACCAATAAATATTACTCAGATTAATTATTCTCAATTTAATCTTGTTTCAAATATTACATCAAAAGATGGGAGTCTGAAAATTAATATTTGTAAAAATGGTGGTGACCGTTTACTAGATGTTACTAATAATCCTTTGGGCATGGTGATTAAACCAAATCCGGCATCTGATAATTTTGACATTGATATTCAAGTACTTGAAATTGGACATTATGAAGTTTCGATATGTGATATTACAGGTAATTCAAGTAAAATTGCTAAATTTGATATTGACAAAAATGCATCGAAAAATTATAACACAAAAATCGATGCAACAAAATTCAGTTCAGGAGTATATAGAATAGTTATAAAATCTCCAACAGAAAATTATTCACTGCCTTTAATAATTGTTAAATAAGAAATCAATAATTTTGAAGATATTTTTTTTGAAAAAATGAATTTGGACACAGTATGAGAAAATTTTTAGTTATTGCGATATTACTTAATTTCATATATCTTGCTCAATCTGAAGAAATAGATACTTTAAATCCATATCTTTATTTAGGTGCCTATGGTGGTTTAAACAATAATTTACATAATGCAGATTTCAAGGAATTGCCAGGAGTTCCAAATTGCTGTCCTAAGTTTGAAAGTGGTTCAGGATTAGGATTTCATTTTGGAGGATTGCTGCGTGTACCCTTGAATGATAACTATTCACTAGGAGTGAATTTAGGTTATATTACATTGAACGGTTCTTTGCAGAAAGATGAAATTATTGGAAATACTGAAATCAGAAATGCAGTACCTCCATTTGAGACCACAGATATTGTTGATGCAATTTCCAATCATTCAGTTGATGGAAAATTCTCAGCTATAACTTTGGAACCAAGATTTATTTGGCATTTCCTACCGAATTTTAGGTGGAATATTGGTGTAAACTTAGGCTTTTTGAGCACAACACAATTTTCTCAAAGAGAAAAATTGACATCGCCAAATAATATTGTTTTCACATCAACAGGAACTACTGTCCGAAATGAATATGTAAATCAAGATTTACCGGAAGCACAGTCGTTCCAAATATTCGGAAAAACTTCATTGGGGTATGAATTGAAATATGGAAGAAATATGCGTTTAGTACCTGAAATTGGTATTTCATATCCATTCACTAATTTATATTCAGGAAACTGGAAAGTAACTCCAATTTATGCAACTTTGGCTTTAGAAATTCCATTACGTCATCATGCTCCTAAAGACACTTTGTATGAAATTAAATATTATCGTGACACTACAGTTATAGCTCAATACAATTTGCCGGAAGAAAAAATCAATTTAATAACAACAAGTGAAAATTTAGTAAAATATGAAAAGAGCGATCACAATTTATTCACTACAGAAATTACTGAACATTACGAAAAATATATCTCTCAATTTGCAGACTTAAATGGTAAAATTTCAGTATTAGGTATGGACGATAACGGTAATTTGCAGGGAAAACCTACTATTACAATTGAAGAAATTGAGGTAAGTGAAAGTTTTCCTTTACTTCCTTATATCTTTTTCAAGGAAAACAGCAGTGATATTCAAAACATATCTGTTTATAAAAGAAGTTCTAATTTCAGTTATAATGACTTGCCATGGGAAACAATCGGTATTTATAAAAATCTTTTTAATATTGTTAAATATCGTATGGATGCCAATCCAAACGCAAAGATTAAATTAACAGGAACAAATAATAATTTAAGCGAAGTTAATAATTTAACTCTATCTAGAACAAGAGCACAAAACGTCAAAGAATATTTAGTTAGTACCATGAACATTCCCGATAATAGGATTGAAATTGCGTATCAGAATTTACCGGATAAACCCTCCAGTTCGAATACTCCAGAAGGAATTGAAGAAAATCAAAGGGTTGAAATTAGTTCAAATGATTTTGAAATTTTAGCACCGGTAAATTTGGCTCAGATTGAAAAGAAAATTAATCCACCTGTAATACAAATAACTCCTGAAGTGAAATCAACTTTACCGATTACTAATTGGGAAATTGATGTGAAACAATCAAACAACATTATTCGCCATTTCTCCGGAGAAGGTTATCCACGTAGAAATTTATGGATTTTGGCTGAAGAACCAATCCCTCATTTGGAAACTCCGATTGATATTACGTTCAATGCACAGGATAGTCTTGGTAATCCATTGCAACTACAAAATCAAGTGAATATTACTCAAAAAACAATCAAGAAGAAGCGTGAAGAAATTCTTAACGATACAACTTATCAAAGATTCTCATTAATAGTTTTTGATTTCGACAAATCTGATTTGAATAAAAATCATAAAAGAATTTTAGATGAATTGCAATCAAAAATTGAACCGAATTCTACTGTCTCTATATACGGGTATGCAGACAAAACCGGAACTAGTGAATACAATAAAGACCTAGCCGGTAAAAGAATTGATGAAATTGTAAAATATATGAAATTACCTGCAGAAAAAATAAAAAGATATAATATTGGCAGTGATGAATTTATATTCGACAATAATTCACCTGAAGGAAGATCATACTCCAGAACAGTTAAAATTATTATAGCAACACCAATCAAGTAAAAATTATGAAGTTTATAAAATTAGCATTAATTCTTTTATTTACAAATTCGATTTTATTTTCTCAAACATTAATTCACCCGGTTAATTTAAATTTTGAACAAGCAGTCGAAGGGACAGTCCCCTTCGGCTGGGAGTTTTTAAATATGTTTGACCGTTTGGGTTATCATGCAATTTCTACTTCCAAAAATCCTGCAGAAGGAAAATATTGCGTGGAATTAGTATCCGAATATCAAAATGTACGAGATATTCCCAATCCAAAGAATCAAGATTTGCAAGCAGTTCTTTATCAGGAAATAAAGGCTGACTATTTTTTAGGAAAAGAAGTTTATTTTGCGGTGAAATATAAAGTAACAAATCCAAGCAATAAAAATACTGCCTTAATTTTCATACAACAAGAGGATAATTCAAAGAATTTTTTCCGTTTACAACATTCAGATACACTTTTTAGTAACGACTGGCAGATAGCTTCAATTAGCGTCCCGATTGATTCAGCGGCAAAGACAATTAAATTTGGTATGATTTCTTTTGAAACTGCTGATGTCTTGTTTGATGATGCAGTTTTTAATTTAACATATGATTTCACTAAAAATCATAAACCTGTGAATTTCACAAAGGAAGTACATGATAATTTAATAGACCTTGCTAAAGTATATGGAACTGTTAAATACTTTTACCCTTCTCCTTTCTTGAAAAATTATCCTTGGGAAGAATTGCTTTATAATCAAATCGGTAAAGCTGTAAATTTAACTAGTCTAGATTTTCTAAAACAAATGAAATCTACTTTTTCTAAACTTGCTCCTGTTCATAAGATTGAACGTGTTAACGAAATTAAATCTGCCTCTAATTACTATTACAAAGGCTTCCCTGTGAAAGAAGCTACACCCTTTTCTATGGAAAAAATTTCAGATGTTTTTGTATCCGATAAAGCTTCTCCCGGAACAATTATCAATGTCGTGAATTTACCAAGAGATGGTTATGACAGCATATCAATATCTGTGAAATATAAACTGCGTCCTTATTCTTATAATTCAAAAGCTTCATTAGGTGTAAGATTTGATAATGGGGATGGAGGTAGTGTTGGTGAGTATGCTTCATTTGTTACTGAGAAGTCCAGAAATTGGGAAACACTAACATTATCACATTTTATTCCGGAAGATGCAATTTCATTACGAATAGCATTGACATTGGAAGGTGACGGTGAAATTAATTTTGATAATGTTGAAGCGATGTTATTTAAAAAAAATAAATCCAGTCAATTAACAATAAGAAACAATGATTTTGAGACACCACCAGTAAATAATTATATTTCAGGATGGACCTTTCCTGATTATTCTCTGAATGAAGGTTATTTTTTCATGACTTCAGATGACAAATTTGAAGGTATTAATTCTCTTAAAATTTTCTCGGATTATAATTTGCTTGTAAAATTTCCTGAAATCGGACAATGTTTTGAAGATACATTGTCTGATGGGTCAGTGTTTCGAACTCAGATAAATATTCCTATAAGCAAATTAAAAGCAAACAATGATTTTATCCCTAAAGAAATACCAAATTTTGCGCTAAATTATAATGATTCTTACTCAAGATTCTTAATTACAATTGAGCTATGGAATCAGATTAGACATTTTTCATTCAAAAAAATTGAATCAGAAAATCTTAAAAATTCAATCTATCACTCTATTTATGATGCAAATAAAGCTGAAGAACTTGATAGTTTCGAGAAAG
>MHAC01000060.1:16753-30035 GCA_001804565.1 Ignavibacteria bacterium GWF2_33_9
CTAATGATCCTAATTCAAGATATTGGTATGGATATGATATTCAACCTTACTTCCCTGATTTAGGAATATTCGTAGAAAAAGATGAAGTTTATGCAGTTTATTCCGACTCATCAGGTATAATAAGTGGCTCACGAATCATTGCAATTGATAATATTAGAATTGATTCTTTAATCAAAACAACAATTGCTTTAAATCGGAACAATACACTCAATAATAAATTTCTGATAGAAAGAGAAGTTAGCAAATGTTTTTCCGGATTAATTAATACTAACCGAAAAATCAGTTTTGAAAATAATAATAAAATTTCAATACAAGAAGTTGCTTTAACTGAACTTTCCATGAGGACATTACTTCCGCAAGAATTTATTTCCGAAGTTGCTCCTGGAATTTTATATATTAATTCTTCACGTATTTCTGACCGAGAAATAAATAGTCTTTTACCACAATTACAAAATGATATGATAAAAGGTTTTATTATTGATTTGCGTGGTTATAGCTTACTTTCTGAACATATTTTGGGTTTATTTACCGAAAAGGAATTAATAGGATTTACTTCCCAAATTCCTGTTTATACTGCCCCTGAAAAAAGTATAGTATCCTATCCTGTTCAGGAAAACAATATCCAAAGCGTTCCAAAACTTTCTTCAAAACAAATTGTATTTTTAATTAATGAAAATTCATCTTCATATTCCGAAATTATCGCAGCTCTTGCTAGGATAAATAAAATTGGAACAGTTGTTGGGTCACCTTCGCAGGGGAATATAACAGATATTGAACAAATAGAGTTGCCCGGTTATTTCTTTGGTTCACAATCATTGTTAAATGTGAAGTTACAGGGAGATGAAAATTTACTTGTTAATCCTATTGAACCAGATGTAATAATACATCAGTCACTAAATGGTGAAATAAATGGAATTGACGAACAGTTACAAAAAGCAATCGAATTAATCAGATAGTTTTAGACCAATTATTCCAAGTACAATTAAGGAAAAAGAAATCATCCTTAACCAGTCTGAGGAATCTTTAAAAAAGATTATTCCAATCAGAAAAGTACCTGCAGCACCAATTCCTGTCCAGATAGCATAAGCAGTACCAATAGGTATTGTTTTTTGTGCTATAAATAAAAATATACCACTTAAACCCATTGATATAATTGAAAAAAATATCCAGAATTTATGGTTTGTAATTTGAGATAATTTAAAGCCCAAAGGCCAGCCAACTTCGAAAATACCGGCAATGAATAAGAAGATCCAGTTCATTTATTTTGTAATTGGTGTTGAAGTAATTGATATTTTTCAAGTTTATATTTATTAAAGTACTTCAAAAATCTTTTATGCAATTCATCTCTTGATACCTTTCCATAAACAATTTTGCGAAAAACCCATTCATTTGACTGAGTTTGGGAGTGAAAGACCATTTTAGAAAAAATTCTGAGAATATTAAAGTTTTTGACATCATAAACAAGGTCCATTTCTGCATCTGAAATTCTTTCCTCATCAGGATACTTTACATTAATCATTTTAGAATTTTTAATTTTTTTATATTTTTTATACTTTAATTTAATATCTTTGCTATTTAGGCCGTTAATGCTTTCAGGAGCTACAAAAGGAATTCTTATTAAATCACCATCTAAATCTTGCGTAATCAGCTCTAAATTGCTTCCTGCTGCTTCCTGAGTAGTGATTATGTGCCTCTTGTGATTGATTGCATAGATTGTTTTCCCGTCAAAGTATTTTTCCAAACTATCAGTAGCTTTATACCAAAAAACACACCCAAAATTCTTTTCATTTTCATCTCTTATCATTTCCACTTTTCCTGATATCTTTTCAGTACTCTGACTATAAAGCATCTTACAAGAATAATCAATATTATATGAAATTGAATTAGACTGTTTCATTCTATTAGTGATTTTCTGTAAAACATCTGTAATTTTTTCTTCAGCAAATATATTAGTTGATAAAAAAAATTGAATAAAAAGTATAAAGTAAATTGCTGTTTTTTTCATTTTATTTGTTAATTTATTGAAATTTTAATAACGAATATTAGAAAATCTAATTATAAAATTTACTTTTTGGGAGTATTTTTAAACAAAATTTATACTATTCAAAATATTTTAATTCAAAACGTGTTTTTATCTGCAAAGTAAATTGTAATTTTGACAAAAAAAATTAAATTTTAGGAGCATTTATGTTTTTTGAAGAATTAATATTACAAAATGAATTAGAATCACAGAATTCTATCGACTTAAGTAAATTTGACGATGAAGAATTCGAAAACGATGACCTTGACGAATTCGATGATGATTTCGAAGAGGATTTCGATGAAGAATTTGATGATGAAGAATTCGACGATGACTTTGAAGATTTCGACGATGATTTCGACGATGATTTTGATGAAGAAGATGATCTAGATGAACCTTTCGATGATGATTATGAATAATGCATCATTTAGAAATCACAATTTTCTTTGCATCACGATAATTAGCACTACTTAAGACGCATATATATACGCCGCTGGGAATTTCTGCATAAGTAAAAGAATATTCCCAGCTGCTATCCATAGGTGTCCCTGAATAAATTTCTTTAACTTCTTTTCCAATCAAATTTACTAATGAAAGTCTAATTGGTTGTTCCTTGTTTCCAATTATTAATAATTTTATAATAAACCTATCCTGACCGTTATTCCATACTTTTTCAATCTTATTTCCATTGACAATTGTGTCTGATTCTACTTTTAATACTTTATTATCTCTTTCCTTTATATTTTGGGAAGAATTTCTGTTTTGAGAAAATAGTTCTTCTTCAGGGAATGCAAAAAGAAAATTTGTCATTATCGTAAAAAAGAAAATGATAATTGAAATTATAATTGTATATTTTTGATTTATTTTCACAATTTAATATTATTTTTAAAAAGAGGGGTTATTTTCAAATAACCCCTTAATTCAATTTAATTAGTAAATGAACCACCGGGTGGAAATCCTGGAAAATTACCCATACCCGGAGTTCCATCAATTTTTATTTCCCCAAATTGGTTTTCAAACTTTTTAATGTTTTCATTTAAAGCACGAATAAGCAATTTAGCATGAGATGGAGACATTATTATTCTTGAAAAAACTTTAGCTTTAGGTACTCCAGGCAAAATTCTAGTAAAGTCAATAATAAATTCTGCATTGGAATGGGAAATTATCGCTAAATTTGAATAAATGCCTTCTGCTTCCTTTTCACCTAATTCAATATTTATTTGATGTTGCTGACCTTTATTTGCTCCTTTTAAAGGATTATTTTCATTTTCCATAATTATTACCTCAATTATTGAAGTTTATTTTTATAATATTCCATTTTTTCTGAGTTTTTCAACATTGAATATAATTTCATCATATTCAAATAATAAGACTCTTTTTCCTCTGCTGGAACTGAACTATCCAATGTTTCAAGTTTTTCAAGCATATTATTTAATTGTGCTTTATCATCCAGAACAAAATATATATTTGCTAATTCTGAATATACCTTATAATCGTTATTGTATTTGTCAGATTTTGAAACAGTTGTAAAATACTTTGCAGATTCACGTAAATCAGGGAAATACTCTTCAGCATTAGGCTTTTTCGTATTATCGAGGTCATATATATCCTTCAGTTCTTTTTGCCTGATACTAGCTTTATTTTTATAAGCAGAGGCAATATTTCTCAACGCATTGTCATAGTATTTATCAATGTCTAATGCTTTTTTATAGTAATCTATAGCTTCTGTAAATTTCTTGTCATTTTGATAAATATCTCCCATCTGGCAAAGATAGTATTTGTTTTTTGGTTCTTTAGCTAATAACTCATTCAAATACGTGTATGCTTCATCCATTTTTCCAATTGATTGATAGATGTCAACCATAAAAGCAGGAACATTTGTATTTTGTGGTTCTAATGAGCCTAAAAGTTTTAAATATTTTAAAGCTTCTGTATATTTTTTATGATTATAGTTGTATTGAGCCAAAGATGCAATAGGAGTAGTTTGAAAACTTGCCCACTGAGATTGTTCGCTTGGAAGCCAATTTTCAGGAGGATCATATCTCAAACCAGCTAAGGTGAAATTATTATCCTTCTTATTATCTTTGTAAAATACATATAGATCTTTTCCATTTAGGGAATAAATATCTGTAATCAATGAATCCTCTCCCCCTGTAGGAAACGGTACAGATGATACAGGTTTGCCTAATTTTACAATTGCATCTGGTCTTGGCATTTGCAGATAAAGTAATTTTGATTCAAAGATTCCCAATTCAGGTTTTGCTTTTTCAAGATAAGCTTGATATTCACTCATAGCTGAAATTGAGTCACTTTTATTTTCATATACTTGTCCTGTCATATTATAAAATTCCAATAATTGAGGACGTACCAATTTCCCGACTTCAAAGTCTTTAATTGCTGAATCTAAAAACTTCTCCTGATTAGTCTTGTAATAACGATTGAAATTTTCAACTCCATTATTGAAAGATTCAACCCAAATTTTATTGATCAGTAATTTTGGCCTTTGCATTAATTTCGGATCTTTAATTACCTTATCGGCCTTATTTGCATATTCTGCAGCTTTTTTTGGATTGCCTTTCATCAAATATGCATCTGCTAAAAGCAATAATGCTTCACCATTATTAGGATTTTTTGTTATTTCTTGTTGTGCAAAATCAATTGATTTGTCATAATCCTTTTGTGAGAAGGCTACTTTTGCAGTAGTCATTTCTCTGGAACTACACTGAAAACCCTGAAAAAGAATTGCACCTACTAAGGTGAAAATCGTGAGAATGAATAATTTCTTCATATATTTCCTCTAACTTTTAATATGATTCTTTATATAGATTACAAAATTAAGATTGATAAATGAATTAACCGAATTTTTTGTAATTATTTATTGAATTAAATATAAAAAGGATTACAAAATTTTTATTTAAAAAGTTACATTCAATATTAAAATTTATTCTTTTTTTAGTAAATTGTTTTAACATCAAATACATTTAAGTGAAGTGAATCTCCCGTTAATATTATATTTGTGATAGATTTATCTTGTAAAATAATCTGTTTGTCGAATTTCAATTCATTATTTGAATAATCAACTATCTTCAAATGAATTAAACCGGAGGGGAAAGGAATTAAATTTGTGAATTCTTCAGAATTTAAGTATATTTCAATTGGTTGAGGGAACTCATTAGTAATTTCAATATTAATTTTTCCAATATCTGACAGATGTATTATTCTAAGATGTGCATTATTATCATCCTTAATATTATCTTCAAGTAATTTATACCTACTTGCATTTTTTGAATAATAAAAAAAGAATGAATAAAAATTCTCCTTTTGTACATTAACAAAGGAATTATAGATTATATTATTATTAGACCTAATTGCAAGATTGTTGTTTCCTGAAGGGAATTTACTGTATATTGTTTCAGAATTTAATGTATTTTCAAGATTTTCTTTTATGAGTAAATTTTTGGAATAGATATCAATCTTTGGAAATTCACTATTCAAATTAATAAAGCAAATTTGAGAAAATTCGCTTGGGATAATTTCTTGCTTGGTATCTATATTGGGTGGACACTCGCAAGAAATTAAAAATAAGAAATATATAGCAAATAAATACTTTTTCAAGATTAAAATTTAATATTCACACCATATACAAAATTAACCTTATTTGTGGAATAAATATTATTATCTACATTATATATTAAAATTCCATCTTCGATCCCCGCAAACACTGATAATTGTCTAATTAAATTCAATTCAAGTCCGCTTTGCAACTTCATATATGGACCAATTGAAGTACCTGCAATCAATCCTTGGAAATAAGGTGTAAGAGTGTTTTGGTAGAATAAATTATTAAAAGAATATTTATAACCTGCACCAATAAATATCATTGAAGGATTTTGTATTTGCAAAAACTGTTTCCCATCTATATTCCTAGAGAATTTTTGAGGGAAATTCTCACGACCTAACACTAAATTGACTTGATGATTATCTGTAAAATTATATCCAAGCTGTACTTCATAATTATTTGAACTAGCATCTACTACTTGAGAATTCAAAATGGGACTTGCATTATTCGTTTGATTATTACGGAATGAAATCACGAATTTGCTGTTTTTAGGTATAATACTTGCGAATGCACTTGCCAATGAGATTTTCGAAGAATTAATGAAGTTCGAATTACCTAAAGAATTGTTATTTCCAAATAAAAGTGAGTTGTCACTAAAAGAAGTTTTCAAAATTTCAGAATTGCTGAAATAAATGTCCTTATAATTAAAAGCAAATTCATTTGATTCAGAATCTGAAATAGTACTTTGCAATTCGCTGTTTGTGGACAATTTTTTGATAATTGCATAAAGTTCCGATTCTTTAACCTTGTAATATCTTTTCAGTGCGTCAATTTCATTTGAATTTGTTTTGAAAATTGCTGCAAGTATTTTCTGATTATTCAATTGATTTTGTGAGTATTCAAATAAGAAATTTCCATCAGAATGATTCTTAACAAAAGTATTCGAATCGTCAGTTGAGGAAGAAGAAACAACCGGATATTTTGCAGTTTCGGTACTTGCAATTTTCGAGGACTGCAAATAATTTTTCCCGAAATCATAAGTATAAAATGCTCCCATGAAAGATAGAAACAATACCAATGCTGCAATAGCAGCTTTTTTCAATTTTGGAGATTTTACAAATCTAAAGAATTTTTCTTTTCTTTTGACTGAATAAAAATGAGAACTATTAATATTCAAAGCACTAAAAACACTTTCTGCAGACTCCAATGGAGCAGTAATAAGACCTGCATCCTGACGGGCTAACATTAATATTTTCATTTGTTGATTAAATTCTTCACGGAGTGAAGAATCTTCTTGAAGTTGCTCGAACAATAAATTTTCCTGTGAATTGTTCAATCCACCTTCAAAATATTCAAATAATAAGTCTTCTCTATTCATTTTAATCTAATTTTTATTTCAATTTTGATAATTCGTTACTTTTTTTTTATCTTTATCTTTCTTTTTATCCAAAGTTGATTCATAAAATACCGGTTGTAAAATTTTCTGTAAAGATGCAATTGCTCTCTTAACCCGGTTTCTAATTGTACCAGCATTGGTCATTGTGATTTTGGAAATTTCTTCATAGTCTAATCCCTGCACGTGCCTCAAAATAAATGCTTCTTTCTGATGGAATGGTAATATGTCTAAAGCTTTGTTAATCATTTCCATCACTTCTTTGTTTTCATTTTCAAAATTCTGTACAGCAAACAAATCTTCGGTAAATTCCGAAAACATTTTCTTCTGTCTATTATAATTAATTGAATTATTTCTTGCAATTTTGAATAATATACCATTTAAACTATTTTGTAATTCATAATTATCAATATTGTGATAAAAAGAAACAAATACTTCCTGGAAAACATCTTTGGCATCTTGGTAACTACCCAGAATTTTAAAACAATAATTAAAAATACGGTCAGAATACCTTAGGTATATTTCCGAAAATGCTTTCTCGGCAAGCTTATCCTTCTTCTTGATCATATCAAAAAGTTCTTGATCGCTGTATTTACCCCAGGATTCAAACATTAATTACTCCAAAAAGCCCTCTGAATATTATTACAATATAAATTTATACTATTTAACGAAAACAAATCATTTTTCACGTCTAAGTCTAAAACAAATAAAGTAGAACCGTCTTTCACTTCATCGGTACAATTATAAGATTGTGCCAGAATTTTATTTCCTTCACTATTCCATTCTAAGTACAAAAAGTAATTGCATGAATTAACGGTTGTTAACTTACTAAACAATGGTTGAGAAGTATCCAGAGATACTATCCAGATATTTCCATCATTAGCTGTAAAAGCTGCATACTTGCCATCAGGTGATATCTGTGCTATTTTTACTCCTAGTTCTTCTTTTGATATTGTAATATTTTTCACATCTAAAGTAATAATATTTACAATCGTCAAAAGATCAGTGCTATCAGTTTCATTTACAAACAATAATTTATTGGCATTTGAGGAAAATGTTAAATAAACATCTTGTAAATCCTGAAATTTCATATCTTTTAATATCATTGAAAAGAAAACATTTTCAGGATTTTTTGCATCAATAATTTTCAATTCATTTTGAGATTCATCGATCTTTTCCAAAAATGCTAATTTACTTCCGTCTTTTGAAAATGTAGGAATGCAATTATCAAATACTTTATTGGAGATTTTATCTATATAAGAAGAATTGTCCTCAGTATTATTCACCCATAAGTAAAGTTGATTTGAACCACCTAAAAACACAATTTCTTCGCCTGTGGAGGATATTATAGGAGAATAAAAGGTAAATTCTTTATTTTCTTTATCGATAGTTATAGAAGAATTATTATTTGTATTTCCCATAACTAGCAGCTTACCTCCCCCATCTGAATCATTTCGAATAAATGCATAATTTCCATTTTTTGCAGGTGCTGAAAAAATTGAACCATTATTTTCTAACTGTTCAAAAGAAAAATCGAATAATGAAAATTTTGTAATAATTGGGATCTGTGAATTTATAGGAATTATAGTTGAATAAATGTAATTTTTGGTATCTCCACCAGAATTTTCGGGTGAGGTCGGACACATATTACATGCAGTAATAAATGCCCCATACATAGTAATAATCAGCATTAAAGCGATTTTATTAGAAAGTACTTCACAAATTATTTCACAATATTTTTTTACAAACTTTTTCATTTTGCATTTGTCCCTTACTATAAGAACACATTAAAATCGATTTTGTACCATTTTACCCTAATTTTTTTTAGGAATTGGATTTTTTTTTATATTTTTTTTATAATTTGTAATCCAGCTTTTATGTAAAATAACATATTTATCTTAAATGAAAATAACAATTCAAAAAGTACAGAACAAGAGTGATTTATTGAAATTTGTAAAATCACAATGGTTGTTCTACAAAAATGACCCAAATTTCGTTCCACCACTGCTTGTTGACAGGATGAAACTACTGAATAAGCAAAAAAATCCCTTTTACTTACATTCAGATTCACAGGAATTCCTTGCTTATCAAAATGGTGACATTGTTGGTAGAATTTCTGCAATCAAAAATGACAATCATAATAAAACTCATAATGATAATATGGGATTCTTCGGATTTTTCGAATGTATTAATGATCAGGAAGTAGCTAACTCACTATTTGATGTTGCAAAAGAATGGTTGCTAAGCAAAGGTTGTGACGCAATGCGAGGTCCTGAAGATCCAAGTCAGAACGATGAAGCAGGACTTCTTATTGATGGATTTGATTCCCCGCCTGTTGTACTTATGAAATATAATCCTCCTTATTATATCGACCTAATAAAAAATTACGGTTTCTCTGAAGCTATGCAGTTAAATGCTTATAATTTGGATATGGAAAATTATGCTTCCGACAAAATGTTGAGGATGCAGGAGATAATTCGCAAAAGATATAAAATTACTCTTACAAATTTGAATTTTAAAGACAAGAAGAAATTACATGAAGATATCCAAATTATCAAGAACATATACAACAGTGCCTGGGAAAAGAATTGGGGATTTGTGAAAGCTACTGAAGAAGAATTTGATTATCTGCCAGAAGATTTAATACAAATTGCCGATCCAAATTTGGTTGTGCTTGCATGGGTAGATGGTAAAATTGCCGGTTTTGCTTTAGGTTTGCCTGATATTAATGAAGTATTAATCCATAATAAAAAAGGCTCTTTGTTGGGTGCAGCCTGGCATTTATTTACAAAATCCAAGAAGATTAAAAGATTACGAATTATTGTTCTTGGTGTTCTAGATGAATTTCGTAAAACAGGTGTGGATGCAGTTCTTTATTATGAAATGGGGGCTCGTGGCAAAAAAAGGGGTATTACTTGTGGTGAAGCATCCTGGATATTAGATACCAATGAAATGATGAATAAAGCGCTGCAGCAATCAATGCACGGAGAATTATATAAGAAATATATGCTTTATCAAATTGGAATAAAGTAAAAAAAAATCACGTTTCTTCAATTAAAAGGCGGGCAGCATTTTGTCAGCTTTTTGCAGCAGATTCCATCGTTGCCGGTAATCCTGTTGCTGTCCAATCCCCTGCCAGATATAATCCATACATTAATTTATTCTGGGGTCTTAGTTCTTCAATTGCTGGAGTAATTTTAATTGTTGCCTGCTTTTCAATAATAACTTGATAATGTATAATATCCTCAGTGTGAAAATCGGGAAACAATAATTTTAAATCATTCTTTAATATCTCAAGTATCTCTTGCTTGGATAATTTTGTGAATTCTTCTGAATTACTCATTGTAAGCGCAAATCGAGTTGGATTATTTTTCTCTCTGAAAATCCAGTGAAATTTCGTTCCAATCATAGCTGCAAAATCTTTTTGCAGAAAATCTTCTTTTGTCCATAAATAAACAGACAAAATCGGACTTAATGCTACTTTACTACAAAAATCAATTATTTTTTCTAAATCATCATTTTTAGCCAAATTTGATAAAATTTTCAAGCATTGCTTTACTGGTACTGCAAGAATGACTTTATCAAAATTCAACTGTTCACCGTTTGTATTTTCTATACACCATTTTTCGTTTTCAAGAGGAGAAATTGATTTAATATAATTGGAAAATCTGAAGTGTAGATTAGATTTTTTTTGTTCAGAAAATGTCGAGAGTAAATTAATTAAAGGAATTTTCGAAAAAACCAATCTTTGATTTTTAATATCTGAAAAGAATGCCTGAGAAAGTACCTCCAGAAAAACTTTGGCACTTGCTTCCATTGGAGAAATGTTCATTGTCGCCAAAATAAGTGGTTCCCAAAAATGTTTTATTAATTTTTGAGATTGTTTATTTTTATTTAAAATTTCTAGAGCATTATCTTTCTTTTGTGTGTTGTCTTTTAATGAATTAATTTTCAGAACAAAATTGATAAAATTTATTTTCTCTGTAAATGAAAAATTCTTAATTTTAAATAATGATACTAACAAAGATAATTTTCCTTTTTTTCCCGATGATAATTTAAAATTACTACCATTTTTCGTAAAAAAATTGACATTTAAATAATCTTGAAAGTTTAAATTGTTATATGATTGTAAGTCTTTTAGTAAATTGAAAAAATGATGATAAGCACCAACCATTAAATGTTTCCCATTATCTATGGTTTCTTTTGTTACGGGATCTATGAATGAATTTATTCTTCCACCAAGAGTTGAACGTGCATCAAAAAGCGTAATTTCAAAGTTAGTATCTTTCAATAATTCATTTGCAGCTGCAATACCTGCAATTCCGCTTCCAATTATACCAATTTTGATTTTATTCATATTCCTTCATCTTTTGTGGAGCAAGTGGTCGCAGTACTGAAATTGCTGAGAATTTTCTAATTTTTTGTAAATATTCAGAGAGAGTAGTGTCAATTATTACTTTTTTCTTATCTGAACTTGCATGCATAAAATGAACTTCACCTTCCTTATTCACATAGATTAATCCTGTATGTTCATAATCCAAATCCCTTTTTTCTCCTACAATTGCAATAATATCACCACTTTTCAGATATTTTTCAATAGATTTTACTTTTTCTTTAGATAAAAGGAAATATATTCTTTTATTGATTTCTTCTTCTTGTTTTTTAATTAAATCTATTAATTCCGGATGATTTTGCAATGCAGTGTAATATTTTGGATTTTTGGACATAAAATTCAGATGAAACTTAAACTGTTCTCCACCGATTGATTTTGTTATATCTTCAATAATTTTATTGTTTACATTTTGGTAAATCCAATCCGATGTATAATGAAGTCTCGAGGCATAATTTTCAATTACACCATCTATATATCGGGTCTGAATTATATATTCAGGCAATTTTTCAACAATAGGTTCACTCAAATAAACAATTCTTGCTATATTCAAACTTGTTTCGAAGAAAGTAACACAGTCAAGTCCTTCTACATTTATTCTGCAGATTTCCGGTTCTCCTTCCAGTGTCCCACCTTTATAAGGAGTTCCTAAGAAAGTTTTTCCAATTTCAACAATTAAAGTACCAAATTCAGAATCATCATTTTTATTAAATTTTTCGAATTTATTTGTTAAAATCTCTAAGGAATTTCCTGTAAATTCATATTTTTTACAATCTGATTTAGAAATTAAATGAGATGAATAAATTGCTGTAAAAATTAATAGAACACAGAAAACTATTAGTTTATTCTTCATAAAAATTTTTTATCATTAAAAATGTTTGAATATTTGTAACCTATTTTAATATTTTACGTAATTAATATAAAAATGGTGTAAGTAATGAGAGCAAAAATATACATATTAATGATTCTATTTGGTTTTGGGCTTAGTTCTTGCCATCTTAATTTTTTGAACTGCCTTGAAGGTTCAGGCGAAATTGTCAAAACGGACAGAAAATTACCTCATTTTGATAGTATATATCTTAATGGTGGTTTTGATCTTTATTTGATTCAGAGCGATACACAAAAAGTGGAAGTTGAAATAGACGATAATTTGGATAAATATATCCGTACTGCTGTTAATAATAATGAGCTTGAAATTATTGAAACTAAAAGTGTTTGCACAAAAATCAAAAGAATTCATCTTTATACCCCAAATCTTAAGAAAATACGAATTAACGGTGCAACTGATATTATAGGTAAAACCCCAATTTCATTTAATTATCTTGAAATTAATGCTTCTGGTGCAAGTTCAATGAGAATGGAAGAATTTAATTGCGAAAATCTAAAAATCGATTTATCTGGAGCTGCAGATATTCGTATCAATAAGGGACGAGGCGGTAATTTACTTATTAGAGCTAGTGGTGCAACAGATATCAAAATGAAAGATTTCTTTGCTGACAGTTGTAAAGTCGAAATTTCCGGTGCCGGTGATATTACACTTTCTGCCGAAACATTTTTGCTGGTAAAAGTATTCGGTGCAGGTGATGTAAAATATAAAAGCAGTAAGGATACTAAAGTTGTTAAAAAGATTATGGGCGCAGGTTCTGTAACAAAAATTGAATAAAACTTAACCATTCTTTCAATATTTTTCTCTTTTTTCATAATATATTTCTTCAATTGGGATGGAGCGGATTCCCCTCAACTCTTAAAGAACTTTTTCAGATCATTTTTTCTCCATTTGGATATTTAGTAGGCATTCCACAAAAGGATATATATGCATTTGCAGAATTAATCGGCACAAAAACTAGTGTCAATGAATTTATCGCCTATATTGACCTTAAAGAAATGATTAACCAGGGATTAATTAGCGAAAGGACTATT
>MHAC01000060.1:30069-37305 GCA_001804565.1 Ignavibacteria bacterium GWF2_33_9
GATTAGGATCAATGGCACCTGGAAAAAAGAAAGAATTATCTCAACTTGGTTTCAAAGCTATGTTCGTTGGTGTTCTGGTGAATATCTTAACAGCAACAATTGCAGGATTGTTTATTTAATTTAAAAAAATTAAAATTTTTGTTTATGTAGTTTCTTAATTTCTAAAATTTCGAATAACATTTTTAATGAGTCTTTTATGGGACTTATCTTACTTTGCTCGTCATTATACCATTCAACTGAAATTTCTTTTATTTTTAGCCCTAATTTGCTAGCAATATAAACAAGTTCAACATCAAAGCTAAAACCATCAATCAATGTCTTTGAAAAAATGCTCCGTGCAGCCTCTTTGGTAAATCCTTTAAATCCACATTGTGTGTCCTTTATACCTTTCACAACAAGAAGCTGAACAATTTTATTGAAGGTTTTTCCCATAAATTCACGGTAAAAAGGTTGATGAATTTTAATGGATGAATAATCCACCGCCCTACTACCTAGTGCAACATCAAATTCATTATTAATCAGGTGAGGCAAAAGCTTATCCAATTCATAAATTGGAGTAGAGAGGTCAGCATCCATAAAAAAAATAAAATCTCCGGTTGCACTCATCATTCCTTTTCTTACTGCAGCACCTTTACCCGAGTTTTTTTCTAGAGAGATTACTGATATGGAGTTGCCAAAATTCTTGGCAACTCCAACAGTATTATCTTTTGAACCATCATCGACAATAATAATTTCAAATTCTTCTTTTCGTTTTGCTGTAAATTCCAAAAGAATTTTTATGGAATTTGGCAAACGAAATTCTTCATTATATGCAGGTATGACAATAGATATTTTCATTCAAAAATACTTATTTATTTCCTGCAACAGGTTCAGTATCAGGTGCAATCAAAAATTCCATTTGACGAGCCAAAAGAACGGAATCTTTATTACCTGTTGCCATCAATCTTTCTATAGTTTTTCTGATGAATTCTTCTTTTCCTTTTTTACCGCCTTTTGCTGAAGCTTCTTCCATTTGGACAGCAAGCATTCTGTTTTCAAGAAATTGAATATTTTCTTTTACAAATGGAATATATTGTGCAAATTCACTTTCAGTTCCATAAGCTTGAATAAGAGATTGAGCTTTTTGCTTTTGTTCTAATAAAGTACTTTCTGCTAATTGAAAATCTTTTATTGTATACGCAATATCAGCTATTACAGTATGCAGATATCTGTATTTACCTAGCAATTCATAAAACTCCATTTCCTTATTAATATTTCCAGTACTAATTATATGTTGACACAACTCAATTCCTTTCCTTCCATATTCAAGTGCTTTCTTTTCATTTCCTAATTTTGCATATAGGTCAGTAATTGAAGCAGTTGATTCCCAATCCATCGGAAAAGCTTTATTGGATATTAATTTATCCATTGTTTCTAAAACTTTGTTTGCAGTTACTGTATCATTTCTTTGTGACAAAAGGTTGTCTGCTAAATCAAAGAATAGTAATCTATATCCATTTATTGAACGGCGATGAACTTCATCATAAAAGTAATTTGGATTATCTAAATTACGGAATTTAAATCCATATTTTTGTGTTTTACTGAAATTTTCTGAATTATCGTAATTCAAAAGACATTTTTTCATTATGTCAATATTTAAGTCATTTGCTCCGCCTTTTGGATGACGAACAGGTGTTATTCTCAAAGCCAAACCACCTCTTAGGAGATAATCCTGAAGTCCGATATATACATCAGGCCCAACTGTAGCGGAGAAATAAATAGGACGTTTGAACATATTTGTTTTCAGAATATTGTATATTAATTTATCTTGAACTCTAAACAAATATATCATTTTACCTTCATATTCTCTGTATTGTTGACCTTGATAAACCCAAGTCATTTTCCCTGAATTGATTAGATTTTCATCGTTAGTATATTGTTTCATAATGTCTCTTGGAATATCCATAGTCACAGTATGTTTTTCACCAAATTCATAAGAATATGCATTTGGATCTGTTTCATCATCAATTTGCAAACTATCATCAGGAATATTTATAGGCACTTTGGGAGTTCCCCATGGTTCTCGGTTCTTGAGTTGATCAATATACCATAAAGTATTACCTAAACTTAAATTCACAATTCTAACATCTCTTCTAACCCCGGCAATGTCTTGTAAAAACCAAACTGGAAATGTATCATTATCCCCGTTTGTGAATAAGATGGCATCTTTTTCGACGGACTGAAGAATATTATATGAATAATCAAATGGGAAAATATTATGCGACCTATCGTGCAATTTCCATCCATTTACAGCCATGTTAATTGGAACTAGAATTAATGAAAATGCTATAACTGTTGCAGGAATGGCATTCTTGTTATAATTCTTCTTTAAGGAATCAATCAGTGAAAATACACCTAATCCTATCCACATTGCAAACACCATAAATGAGCCGGTATAGAAGTAATCCCTTTCTCTAGGCTGTGGATCCTGTTGATTTTGCTGTATAGCAGCAAAAACACCCATCATAAGGAATAAAAGCAAATATACAAATGCCATTTTCGGATCTCTAACGAATTGGAATATCAATCCAATTAAGCCAAATAACAGAGGTAATGCCCAAAAACGAATTGGGAACATATATTTATAACCATTTTCATCATTTATAACATCCGATTCCCTCGTATCGAACCATGCTGCACCTGCATCCTGAATATCACTGGATCTTCCAACAAAGTTCCAGAGCAAATATCTGATAAACATATGATTTATTTGGTATTTCATAAGATATTTTAACTCAGGACCTACTGCAACTCCCTGAAAATCATTAATCAAATAACCAGTACCGTCAGATTTATAAACTTCTTTCTTTCCTGGAGGATTCCATGGGCCATAAACATAATTTCCGTCTGCATCCTGTTCATTATATTTTTTTACAAAGTAATCATCAGTTTGATAACGACGTGGCCAAAAAGGAGCATCCCCATATTGTTCACGCCCTAAATATGAAACTAATCTTTCAATATTTTTTGGTTCATTTTCATTCATAGGAGGATTTGAATTTGATCGAATCAAAATATGAGTGTAAGTTGTATAGCCAATAATCATCAACAAGAATGCTGATGTTATTAAAGCTATAATATTTCTATTCTTCTTAATGCTGTCCCACATATAAAATGAAGCAAGAATAACCAAGACAATCGGGATTAATTTTAGAATAAAACTACCACTTACAACATATTCCCGTGCGTCTGTTTTGAATGGTAAATTTCCTGCCAAGAGTGCAGGAATCCATTTCACAATACCGGGATATATTGATAAGAATAATATCATTGAAAAAATGCCCACTACAATGAATGATAGTGGTTTTATTTCATATTTTTTGAAGTAAACCAGATAAACTATTGAGAAAATAGTAAGGATAGATAATAAGTGTACACCTGTTGAGAGACCAATCAAGTAGGCAATCATTAAAATATATTTTTCATTGTAGGGTTTATCATAATTTTCGTTCCATTTCATCATCAAATAAATAATCAAAGCAACAAATAACGAAGATGCAGCATATACTTCAGATTCGACTGCATTGAACCAGAAAGTATCGCTGAAAGTGAATGCTAATGCTGCTACAAGCGAAGAACCAAAAACTGAAATCATTTCATAAGTTGACTCAGCTTTTTTGGACATCAAATTTTCGATTACTCTGTATGTGATTAAATAAAGTAATAAAATTGTTATTGCACTAGCAACAACTGATACCATATTAATTCTCCAGCCATCATCTCCAAAAGGAAGTAATGTATGGAATACTTTTCCAATCATCAAAAACAATGGTGCTCCGGGAGGATGAGGTACTTGCTGCCATACGGAAGCACCTGAAAATTCACCACAATCCCAAAAAGGCACACTTGACTGCACTGTCAGCAAGTATGTAACGAAAGCAACCAAAAACGAAGCTAATGCAAAAATTCTGTTTAATAATTTTCTATTCATATTTTATAAATTATATTTTTATTTGCAAATTTTGAATTTGATATAAACACTAAATTACAATTATATATTAAAATATTGCTTATACTAGATTAATAATCACGTTTTTTTGGGATTATTCGTTTAAATAAATATGATATCGCATTATTATACTTTAAATAAAATTGTTAAGGAAAGTCAGCAATTAATTGGGTCAAAATTACTTGAATGTATAAGCCAGGAAAAAGATGTTCTGGTTTTTGGTTTTTATGATTCAATTGAATTTCATTACTTGTATTTTTCAGGTATTTCACATATAGAATCAATATTTCTTTCCGAAAATTTCAGTAAGAAAAGAGCCAATACGATTAATCTCTTCCAAGATTTATATGGAGAGATTGTTCAAAACATTTCACTGCTTGATAAAACAAGAATAATCAAAATTGATTTAATAAACTATAAAATTTATTTTCAACTTTTCGGTGGCAGTAGAAATAATGTAATAGTCACAAAGAAAAATGATGTAATCATAGATTCCTTCTTTCAACAAAAAGAATTATATGGACGAAAATTCACTTTTGATATACCAGAATATAATAATCTTACAAATATTGACCCTGACATTTCAATTCTGAAATTCCTCTCTTACTCCGACTTTATCCTTGGTAAACAGTATGTGGTAAATTTATTAAATGAGAATAATATTGACAGTAATAAGCTTGTTTCAGAATTTTCCGAATCTGAACTGAATGATATTCTCAAACTTGCTCAAGAAACTGCAAATAGTATTTTTCCTAGTAATAAAGGATTTATATTAAAAAATGAAGAAACTGCAAATAGTATTTTTCCTAGTAATAAAGGATTTATATTAAAAAATGAAGAAACTGCAAATGATAGTTACTTTTCTTTAATTCCTCTTTTAGAATATCCGATAGTTGTTTTTGAATCAAATTCAATTTCCGAGTGCATCAAAAAAGTTTACGTTCATAGAATTAAACAAAAAAAATTCAAAGAAAAGTATAAATTTTTGCATAATCTTGCTAATTTAGAATTGAAAAGAGCCAAAAAGCAATTCCAACAATTTGAAAATAATCAGATGAAAGAAGATTTAATAGAGAAATATTCTCATTTCAGCGAATTACTTTATTCTTACCCTAATTTGAAAGAAAAAGGACTACATGCTGTTCAATTGAATGACTATAATGGCAATCCTGTACAAATTGAATTAAATCCAAAATTAAAAGTTATTGAAAATATAGAAAATTATTTTAAAAAAATCAAGAATTTAAAGAAAAGTTTAAGTAATTTATCAGAAAGAAAAGATTTCATATTAAGTGAATATGAAAATGCAAATCATTTAATTGATGAATTACAGTCAATTAATGATTTAAAATCATTAAAACTACACTATCAAAAGAATGAAAAATTTTACACATCAAAAATGAATAAAGAAGATAAAGAAATAACTGAAAGATTTAAAACATTCATTATATCGGATAATGCTATTCTTTACGTTGGCAAGGATGCAAAAAACAATGATGAGTTAACTTTCGGACTAGGCAAACCTAACGATTATTGGTTCCATCTTCGTGGTGGAAGTGGTTCGCATTGCATTCTGAAATTTACAGGAAAAGGTAAAATCCCTAAAGAAATCATTGAAAAAGCTGCTTCAATTGCCGCATATTATTCTTCGCAGCGAAATGGAGGCTATGTTCCAGTTTGTTATACACAGAAGAAATTTATTCGAAAACCCAAAGGAGCTAATCCTGGAGCTGTAGTACTAAGTAAAGAAGAAGTAATCTTGGTTAATCCAAAAATTGATTAAGGAGTATTTTAAACTTTTATTGGAACAATCTTTTTCTTTAATTGTAAATGTAATTTTCAATTTGAATTATACGTCTATTTTTTTCGAAAACAAAAATTAAAAATACTATGAAAAATATCAACTATCTAATATTGCTGATTTTATTTGCATTTCCAACAATTTCTTCAGCACAAAATCAACATGCATCAACCTCAAAATCCACTGCTGATTTTTCTAAAATCATTAATAAAATGAGCAAAGAACAAATCATCCAGAAAATACAGAATGTTCAGAAGAGAATTCCACTTAAAAAGGAACTTGCCTGTCCAAAAATTAGTGCTGAAACTATTTCAAAATCAAATTATCAAAAGAGCGTAATTCAGTCAAATGATTCACTTTTGCAAGATGTAATCTTTCCTTCTGAATTCGATGAAGTAAAAGCAATAATGATGACCTGGAATTACTTTACAGTGGATACAACAGGGGAATTTACTGACCAATTCTTCGACGGTCTTGGCATTTATTACAACGATTCAACTAAGGAATATTCGTTAGGTCCGGTCTTTTCTTCTATTGATACCTTTTATGTTAGTCCTTTTCGTCCAATTTTCGAGGATTTAGCTTATGGTATAAATCAACATGCTGAAGTTTGGATAAATGTCTGGACTGCTGAAGATACTACAATTTTGCTTAATCATATGGAGAAAGCAGGTAAACCACTAACTAACTATAAATTTTTCATCCATCCCGGAAATTCCTTTTGGTACAGGGATTGCGGACCGATGGCATTCTATTATGGCGAAAATGACGAATTAGCATTTTTGGATATGGAATATTACAGTGGTAGACCTCTGGATGACTCAATTCCCCAACAAGTTGCTAATGATCTGAACATTCCTTTGGTAAAGACTACTATTGAATGGGAAGGAGGTAATGTATTATTAGACGGAGAAGGAAACTTGTTCACTACCGATGCAATTTATTATGGTAATGCTGATGGATACGGACAGTTTTATATGGATGAATTCGGAAACGTTTACGAAACTCAGAAAAATTCTTTGTCCCATGCACAGGTTCAGGACAGTATTTTAAGAATATTAAATTTGAAGTCAGCAAAAATTTTACCATCGTTACATTATGATGGCGGAACAGGTCATATTGACCTTTATGCTGATATGTGGACCGAAAATAATATGGTCTTTTCTCAAATGCCTGATGCAATGAAAAATTTCACAGATTACCCTATTGTTAAAAGAAATATTGACACTATTCTGTCTATTGTAAGAAGTGATGATACAAAATTCCGAGCATCGTACATCCCATTCCCGAAAAGAGATGATGGATCCTGGTATAGTAGTAATACTGATTACTCAAACTACACCAGAACATATAGCAATCATACATTCGTAAACAAAGCAATAATGCAGCCTGTCTTTGCAGATTATGGTTCAGGTGATTTGGAAAGTATGAAAGCAGATTTGGATTC
>MHAC01000061.1:0-12598 GCA_001804565.1 Ignavibacteria bacterium GWF2_33_9
ATACCTTTTTGACCCATCGCACCCCCAGTTACAATTTTTTGACCATCAGATGTAATATTAATTGTTTTAATGGCATCGTTTGCATCTGCTGGATATCCACCTTCAAACACTCTAATCGTATGTCCATCTTTTGGGTCTATTTCCCAAATTTCGTGATTCACTGCGGCAATTATATTCCCATTAATCGGATGGAACTTAGCATCATTTACTGTTCGTCCAGAGAGTGGTCTCTCCCAGAGCAAGTCCCCATCACCATTCGGGATTTCTTGTGCGGGTGCTTCATTAAGCATCCCGAAAAACAATACTGCGAGCCATAGCCCGTGCCTCCATTTGAAAGTTTTTGCTTTCATATTAATTCCTCCTTTTAGACGTAGCATGCTACGTCTCTACGTTTCAGACGCAAAGCATTGCTTCTATACGAATGCAAAATTAATCATTAATTTGCAAAATAATAACACTTTTTTTCATTTCATCACTTATCAATTATTACTTTGTAAGTGTTTGAATAATTTTAACCGAATAATTTTTCTAATGTTACTATTGATTTGAAAATTGATTAAAGACTGAAATAATTAAAAACAATCATAATGATTAATTCCAAAAATTAAATATTTTCTATTCAAATGCATTGTGTAAAGGAGTATTTTCGTAATTTAGCCGTAAATTAAAATATAATTTGTTTCAACTAAATTATTTGTTATGAGAAAATTCATTTACTTTTTTCTGGCAGTTTTAATATCTGCCTTCCAGAGCGGTAATTCGGGTGATTTATCAATTGTAGATATAGACATAATTGAAAAATCAACAAATATAAATGAAGAATGGGCATTTGATATTATGTCTTCAGTTTTTAACAGTTCAAATGAAACGAAAATAATAAAGTTAAAAATTGATATAATATCTATGCCGTATGGTCATAGTTTTGGTGCATGCTGGGCGAGTGGTTGCTTAGGTTCTTCAATTGAAAATTGGGTAGGTGAAAAAACATTTGAATTAAAACCTTACTCAAAAATTGACGATTTTGTTTTCGTTGGACATTACTATTGTTATTATCAAGATATCGCATGTACGCCAGGAGTTGGGAAATTACGATTTACATTTTTTGATTCAAACAATCCTAACGATTCTGCATCAATATTTGCAACTTTAACTTTTTCCGATGGAACCGGAATTACTAACGGTTACAGTCAGTCTAATTTAGAAGTGAATTATATGCAGAGTAATTTGCTAAGATTCACTCCTGAGGATAATCAGGAATCCTATTCTTATTCAATTATTTCTGTCAATGGATTTGAAGTATCAAATGACAAATTTTCAGGTGAAACTGAGGTTAATTTGAATGGAATGAGTTCAGGAGCATATCTATACACAGTTTTTGACAGTAAAGGTAAAATTATTGCTAAAGGTAAGATGTTAAAAAATTAAAATCTCATTAATATTTCATTAGTAATAAAAACTCATTTCTGCGGATTTACACGTGGCAACCAATATTGAACTGCTACGTGGTTCTACTTGCATTAAACAGCCATTGGATTCCTCCCTGCAATACGTGATGACAGTCAAATACATTAGATTTTTCTGTCTCAAGCTTCCTCTAAACGACAATGGCCTGTTTACGGTCCCAGCCTCCCTAAAGTACCTAGTTGAATTCCATGTCAAGCACGAAATGACAAATGCTGATAAGAGATAGGAATTTGGAATTAACAAATGCGAAAAATATAAAAATTAATTTCTGAAGATTATGTTTGTTTTCGACAAATTTAGTTAAATTTGAATTAAATCTATTTAGTTTTTGCAAAGTTTTGCAGGAAACAGGTGAAATTCCTGTGCTGTTCCGCAGCTGTAAAGTGGAGATTTTCCTCGGCAATTGTGCAGCCACTGTTATTATTAATGGGAAGGTGAGGGAAGTCGTTGAAGCTAAGCCAGAAGACCAATTGAATAGACTCTATTGTTTGTGCGAGAACTTAAACAAAAGAGAAATCATATATTCATATCCTTTCTTGCGTTTAATTCTCCTCAGAAAATTTTTATTAATAATTTTTAGAGGTTTTAAATGAACAGATTTTTTCCAATTTTCTTAGTTGCAGTTAGCTTATTAGCTGTTTTTTCTTCAAGTTCTGCGCAGGATTTTTCATTAATCAGAAATGATATTGAAGTTGGTTATGGTCCTGTAGGAGTATATTACGATTCCGTAACAAAAGTGTACGATGTAATGTGTTCAGGTTTCGATGCTAATTATAACGGTAAATTCGAACCTGATTCAGGTGACGTAATGCCAAGTTGGTGGGTCGTAACAATTGATTTTGATGGGCAAAATTATAATTACACATCAGAGAAAAAAATAGATTTTGTTTTTAATTCATTGCCGTATTTTACCTTCAGACCTGCTTTTATTCCAACAGAAAGGAAAATTTATATTCCTGAAATTTCCGGAATATATTGCTATTCTCTTGACAATTTTCAGAGAACAGGGGAAACCTATCCATATTATGCTACAGGTTTGGGTTATAAGGATGGACTTCTCTATATTGCCAATTCATTGCAAATGGATGCACAGGATTCAATAATAGTAATGGATACAGAAATTGGATTAGAACAGTCCATATTTAGTGCAGGTGTTAATTTACTGCAAGCAATTCCATATACACCAATTAATTCAGGGGATTTTGGACTCGCAGCATTAAACTTAGGAGAATATTTTTCTGATGCTTCAACAGTTATGTATGACGATTTTCCTGGTACAGAAAGCCCAAATTTCTTTACTATTAACATTGGGAATACGGGAAATCATATTGGGACATATTGGAGTAATCAAGAACAATTGTCATTTTTATACACAACATCTATGTTTACTGGTGCTGTAAATATAATTGACCCTGCCAATGATTATAATAAAGTAATTAACACAAACTCGAATGAATGGACTGGTCCATCATTCTCTTCAATTATTGATTTTACTGATAATAATAACACAACAAACTACTTATTTACATCTACTTATAATGGCACGATTGAAGTCAGAAAGTTGAATATCTCAATAGATGGAGATAATACGGATATAGCAGATGAATTTATTCAGTCTGTTGAAACAGGCGGATATAAAATCGAAGCATTTAATGTTAGAAATACAGGTGATAATTTGTTATTACTTGCAACCAATACGTTCGATGAATCTTATAGTCCGGCTAATACTTTATCATTAATTTCTTTAAAAAATCCAAATAATATTTCAGAAAATGAAATTGACCAAGTGAGAATATTTCCAAATCCTACTCATGGTATTGTGAAACTTTCAAATATTGATGTTAATGAAATAAGTAGTATTCAAATATACAACTTAAATGGACAGGTGCTGATGCAACTGGAAAATTTAACTACAAATATTCTTGATTTATCACAATTCTCTGATGGCACTTATATTTTGCAAATTTCATCAAAAAAAGGCTTTTTTATTAAAAAAATTGAATTAATTAAGTAATTGAAAAATATTATAGTAATATTGCTAAGTATTTGTGTATCATCCACCTATGGTCAAGTGAAAGACACACTTGAAATTAAGGGTAAATTGATTTCAATAAGTGAGATGAAATCTGAAGTTAATTTTGAAAATTTGGGATCCAAAAAACAGAAAATTGAAATTCCGAATAATATTTCATATTATCAATTATCAGATTTAGTAAAATTATCTTCATCTATTCATGTGAATGATTATGGAGGGGTTGGAGATATGAAAACAGTATCGATTAGAGGAACAAATTCACAGCAGAATGTGATTGCAATTGAAGGAGTTCCTCTTAATTCTTCAAGTAACTCTTATATTGATTTAGCAAAATTACCTATGGATTTATTTTCATCAGTAGATATTTTAAAATCAGGCAACTCTGCAAACTATGGGAGTGGTGCTATTGGTGGAATAATGAATTTGAAAATTAATAAAAGAGACAATCCACATATTTCATTTAGGAATTCAATAGGTTCATTTGGATTTTATTCTTCTACAGCAAAATTTGATTTCAATTTTATTGAAATACCTTTTTTTACTTCAATAAATTATATTGGTTATGAAGGTGATTACAACATAAAATTCAATAACTTCGGAGATTTAGTTGATACAAATAGGAGAAATAATGAATTTTCATCTTTAAATTTCTCATCAAATTACAATAAGCAATTTAATAATATATATTTATCGATTACAAATTTAACGAATATTTCAACTAAAGGATTACCGGGAAGTGTATTAATAGGAAGATTAGAAGATTCCAAAGCCAAACTGGAAGAAAAACAAACTTATTTCATTACAAATCTGAATTATACACTTACAAAAAATAGTTATTTTAATTTTAAAAATTTGCTATCATATTCAGATTCAAAACTGGATAAATATCAAGAATACTTGACAGCAAATGATTATTCATATTATTCTTTTCAAAATAAATTCATTACTTCATATAATCTACTTTACGAAAAAATTCTGTTCAATTTAACTAATGAGATTGATTATAATAAACTTACAGGATTATTTCTGCAACCTGAGCTAAACAATAAAGTTCACAGATATATTTACTCAAATTCAGCACTCTTATCAAAAATATTCCAAATGAATAATTACATACTACAAGCAAGTTATGGCATAAGATATGATTATTTCTCTAATTTAGAGAAAGGTAATTTTTCACAGTATTTGGGATGTGAATTTTCTGATACATCAAGCAAATTTGCATTTTTGTTAAATTTTTCGAAAAATTTCAGAGCCCCGTCTTTTAATGAAATGTATTATTTGAATTACGGAAATACTGATTTAATACCGGAAACATCCTATTCATATTCAACGGGTTGCGATTATTCATTATGTCAGAATATCCAATTTTCTACCTCATTTTTTTATAATAACACCTTTAATCAGATTGTATCAATACCAAAAAATCCAATGATTTGGACAGCACAGAATTTTGCAAGAGTAGTAAATTATGGAATTGATTTTGAACTAAATATAGATATCTTTGAAAATACTGTAATATCAAATTTGGGATATACTATCCAAAATCCGAAAGATATGTCAGAAGAATCACTGAATTATGGAAAATTAGTCCCATATATTCCTCAAGAACAATTAACTTTCAATTTAGAAGGAATTTATAGAAATTTCAAACTTTCTTCCAATTTCCAATATTCATCATTCACATATTCTTTACCTGATAATTCCTACTATTCATTAATACCCGAATATATAAGTATGGATATATCTTTTCAGTACATATTTCAGTTTGGGAAAACAGAATTAATATCTCATTTTCAAGTGAAAAATGTTCTAAACAAGTATAATATGATGATAATTAATTATCCACTACCGGGTAGAAATTTTGTGTTTAATCTAATTTATAACCTAAACTCATGAAAAAAAAATATATATATATACTACTGATTTTTTTGATTTTTCTTGGCGATAATTCATTTCTCTATTGTTTTGATTTTGAAAAAGGATCGATTGATACAATGATTGCAATTTATCCGGGCGAAGGACAGAATAGTGGACAATCACCTGAATATTTCCCGCAAAATATATTTGGTATTCCTTCAAGAATTGCAACAGCAAATACGCCTGAAGTATCCGAAGATCAAATTTGTTCTTTGGGATTAGGTGGTGAAATCATTGTCGGATTCAAAAACAAGTATATTTATGATGGCGAAGGACCGGATTTTACCATCTTTGAAAATGCTTTCATAAGTCCAATAAATAAAAAAGTATTTGCAGAACCCGGTATTGTTTCTGTGAGTGAAGATGGTGTGAATTATATTCAATTTCCATATGATTATAATACCTTAGAAGGTTGTGCCGGAATAAGCCCAACAAATGGGAAGGAAGATCCTTTTGATCCACTTGTCAGTGGTGGTGATGCGTTCGATTTGAGTAAAATTGGTCTAAAAAAAATAAAGTATATAAAAATCAAAGATTTTTGCTTAGAAATTCTTGAAGATGAAAATCATGAATATTATGACCCAATCATGACCGGTTTCGATTTAGATGCAGTAACGAGCATGTATTTAATTAATGAAAACGTTGAAAGTGTAAATAATAATTTCCAAAAAGAATTTTCAGGAAAAATACAAATACCACGAGAAAACTTAAAAGAATTTCTATATAAAATTAAAAATCAAGATAAATTTTTATTCATGATTATCACAGATTTGATAGGTAGAAAAATTCAAGAATTGGATACAAAATCTGGAATATATGAATTGAATAATATGGAATTAACTACCATATTTATAGAAATTCATTTCAGGGACTCCGAAATAATTTATTACTTGATTCAAACATATTAATGAAAATTATTTATCAAAATATTATTCTGTTATTAATCTTTTCTGTGATTGCAGGTTGCATAAAAGAACCTGTAGCACCTGAAAATGATTCAAAAATTGACTTAATGAATAATTATGCCATAATTCTCTGCGAAGGATTATTGGGATATAATAATGCCTCAATTACTTATTTCAATTTTGAAAATGGAAATACAATTCAAAAGATATTTTCACATATAAATCATTTTGCTTTGGGTGACATTGCTAATGATTTTGTTAGCGATGATAATTACTTTTATTTTGTTATTTCAAACAGTAAAGTAATTTATAAAATCGATAAAGCAAGTTTAAAATTAATTTCCAAATTGACCTTTTTAGGAGAGAACTTTCCCAGAAAAATGATTATTGATGAAAATGAAATTGGTTTTGTTTCAGATGCTTATTCATCAAAGGTATATAAGATAAATTTGAAAGATATGTCGATTTTGGACGAGGTTACTGTGGGACCACAACCTGAGGGTTTGGTAGTTGACTCAAAAAATATATATATTGTTAATTCCGGATGGGGAGATATAAATAAAAAAGCTGAAAATGCATCAACAATTTCAATCGTTGATAAGCAAACAATGAAATTAGAAACGTTTTTCAAAACTGGAACAAATCCTGTAGAAATTATTCGAGACCCATTGCAACATTACATTTATGTTCTTTATTATCATTTACCATCACAAAAGGATTCATTAGGAGGAATAATACAATATGAAGCAGAAACCTTTACAAAAATGAAAGAATGGAAAGGGGATTATTCTAATATGAAATTAAGCCAAACCGGAGATTCAATTTATATTTTATCAGGTGGATATCAGCAAAAAAATAATATAAATGCAAGCTCAATTCAAATAATTGACACAAAAACAAATCAAGTTGAAAAAATTCTTCAAAATGATAATCTTAATGAAATTTGGTATAATTTCCAGATTGATTTTATAGCAAATCAGATATGGATTGCAAATGCAAAGAATTTTCAAACTGAAGGTGAAATCATAATTTATGATATTAAGGAATCAGGGAAACCTCAATTAACAAAAAGCCTGAAAACAGGTATAAATCCTAATATTATTTATATTTATAGAAAGAATTAAGTGAATTACTTAATTTCTTGAATTTCTTTTACGTTTTTTTCTTATTTTTGTAAATAAATAAATAATAAAATCAAGGTTAAGTAATGAGTATTCTACTTAATAAACACTCAAAAGTTATAGTTCAAGGAATTACAGGTTCGGAAGGAACATTCCATACTTCTCAAATGATTGAATACGGCACTCAGATTGTGGGTGGTGTTACTCCCGGCAAAGGTGGTCAGATTTATTCAGGAAAAGGCGAAAATATATTCTCTAAACCTGTTAATATTTATAACACTTTAAAGGATGCAATAACAGATACAGGTGCAGATACATCCATCATTTTTGTACCTCCTGCATATGCAGCCGATGCAATTTTGGAAGCAATTGATGCAGAAATTAAATTGATTGTAACAATTACAGAGGGTATTCCAACACGTGATATGGTATATGTATTTGATGCACTTAAAAATTCCAATTCCAGAATGATTGGACCGAATTGTCCGGGAATAATTACCCCTGGAGAGGCAAAATTAGGAATAATGCCAGGATTTATACATAAAAAAGGAAGAGTCGGTGTTGTATCACGTAGTGGGACTTTGACTTATGAAGCAGTAAAACAATTGACTGACCTCAAATTAGGACAATCTTCAGCAATTGGTATTGGTGGCGACCCCATTATAGGCAGCCAATTTATTGATATTATCAAACTTTTCAATGAAGATCCTAAAACAGAAGCAATTATGATGATTGGAGAAATTGGCGGAAGTGCGGAGGAAACTGCTGCTGAATATGTGAAAGAATACGTGAAAAAACCTGTTATAGGATTTATTGCAGGAAAAACAGCACCTCCGGGAAGAAGAATGGGTCATGCTGGTGCAATAATTTCAGGTGGAAAAGGTACTGCAGCTGATAAAATGTATGCTTTGGAACAAGCCGGGATTCACGTTGTTGAAAAACCATCAGATATTGGAATTACTGTTTCAAGAGCACTTCGTGAGTATAAAATGGCTCAATTGAATGAGAAAAAAGTTACAGCAAAGAAATCCACTCGTGGAAGAAAAAGAAAAAATAGTTAAATTTTTTTATAAAAATAGTAGATATATGAACAAAACTTATGGAATGATAAAGCCGGACGCTGTCAGAAAGAATTTCACCGGAAAAATAATTGATAAAATTCTTGACGCAGGTTTTAAAGTACGTGGAATGAAATTAATGCAAATGTCTGTTGAACAGGCACAACAATTTTATGCTGTGCATAAAGAAAGACCATTTTATGGAGAATTGGTTGAATATATTACAAGTGGACCTGTAGTTGCTTTGGCATTAGAAAAAAACAATGCTGTTAGTGATTACAGAACTCTTTTAGGTGCTACGGATCCATTGGAAGCAGCTGATGGTACTATCCGCAAACTTTATGGAGAATCAAAAGCTGTGAATGCAATTCACGGTTCTGATTCGGACGAAAATGCTGAAATTGAAATTAACTTTATTTTCAATCAGAATGAATTAATTTAATTTTCAAACAAAAGGATGTCAGAAATATTTGATAAGATAAGTTCTGAAGTATTATTTTCAAATCCTTACTGGAAATATAAATTAGATAAATACAGATTACCCTCGGGTTCAATTGGTGATTATCACTTTATTGATTCCCGGGGTTCTTCTTTAATAATACCTGAATTAGATAATCATACATTCGTCATGACTAATCAATTTAGATATTTAAATCATAAATTCAGTATTGAATTTCCTGGAGGAGGTCTCCCAGAAGGTGTTTCTTTTGAAGACAATGTAATTAAGGAACTTGAAGAAGAAACCGGATATATTGCTCATAAGCTTGAGTTACTTGGAGAATTCAATCCATTCAATGGTGTTACAAACGAAATTTGTAAAGTATTTTTGGCTTCTGAGTTGACTAAATCTAAACAAAAACTTGATGATACTGAATCAATCTCAATAATGAAAGTTGACAAAAATGACATTTTTCAATTGATAAAATCAAATAAAATTTGGGACGGAATGTCTATATCAGCATATTTTCTGTATCATTTAAAAACATAAATTTAACTATGAAAAAATATATAATAATATTTTGTTTATTGAGTTTTTTGCCGATTTTAACTTTTGCACAATCAACAACAAAAGGTGATTTTGATACAAAAGAACAAAAAGAACAATTTACAAAATATATTGTAAAACCAAAAATGCCAAAAAACCTTGCATTTAGTTTTAAAAAATCAACAGTTACCAATGTAATACAATATTTAAGTGACTCAACAAGAAGGACATATACAAGATATTTAGATACGTATTTTACTTATTATGCACCTGGAGAAGAAACCAATGGAGTTACTGAATTAAATGTAAGTGTTGATTCATTAATTTGGATATTTAAAAGAGATGGAGATTCAATATATTATGACTCACAGGATGATGAATTAATTCCTCCATTAAATATTGAAGACTATGAAGAATCTTCAGTCGTATTAGGAAGAAATTTCAACTATTATTATTCACCTTATTGGGATTTTGGGCGAATAGACGGGAACAAATTGCTAATGGATAGAAATTATATCAATGACCCATTGGACGGTATTTCAGATAGTAAAAGAAATTACTTTTGGAATTACAGATTATCAGATGAAAATTTATCAGAGTTGGTGGATGTTCTCAAAAATTTAATTCCACCGGATGCGATTGATACATCAATGAAAAGAAAAGTGATATTCAACTATTCAACTGAAGAAATGGCTTTTACTGATACAAGTTCAATCGTTCAATTAGTATATGATAATGCCAGAGTGTATACTCTCAAAGCAACAATAAGTGATTTGAAACCCAAAAGAGAAAGAACAAGGATTTACGGCTTTGGAGTATTTGTTGATATTATAGACTGCAAAGGTTCCGGAACTTACGAATTGGATATAACTCCACAAGGAAGAACTGAAGGTGCAAGGGGTGAATTTAATTTTGAACTGTTATTAAGAGACCGAAATGAAATTATTCGTGAAACTATTAATGAAAAAGTAATTTATCAACTTCTTAAAAATTATAAAATTTAATGAAAAAATATTTTTCTGTTGTATTCATCATTTTATTTTTCTTTGTGATATATACTGAAAAAGGAGTTTCACAGACAAACTCATACACTGTTGAGTTAGCAAGGTCATTTAGTAAAGATATTTTCGAAAGTAATGGATTGCCTTTTTTGCAACCTGTTGTTAAAGTTGTCAATTCAACATCAAATGCCGGATTTTTTTATGATGCAAGAATCCCTAGAATGGTAATTAAACCATACTTTAAGTTTACTATTCAAATGATGTATGGTATAACTCCTGAATCTGAGAAAACCTATTCACCAACAATGCCTGCAGAAGAATTTAATACTACGACAGCGATGTCTTACGTTGACATTGTAAATATGAATATTGATACAGCTGGATTAATCCATTATTTATTTTTAAACTTAATGTATGATGGTATTTTTGGAAGTAACAAAGGTTTGATCGATGTTCCAGAATCAGCTCCAACAGCACTTGGAAATCAAAAAACATCATTTGAACTAAGACATAGTGCTTTGGATACATTAATAAAATCTCATCCCCTTTATCCATTATTGCAACAATATAATCTGGAATCAACTATTGATTCTGCTATATCCAATTTCCCTAATGCATTCGATTTGCCACCTGGTGGAAATATCAATCAAATTGTTGCTGGTATTCCACAATTGATTGTTGGTTCGTATTACGGGACTGAACTTTTATTGCGCTGGGTACCGACAATGAATCTTGGTTCAGACATTGGAAAATTTAATTTTTGGGGATTAGGACTGCGACACTCAATTTCTCAATACTTTGATTCACCACTCGAAATTGCTATTCAATCAACGTATCAAGGGACAAAATTAACCAATAAAATCGGTGTTACAAATGCTGAATTAGTTGCAAAAGCAAATATCTTAAATATGAATTTGCACGCAAGTTATAATTGGGAAAAATACTTCACAATATATTCAGGAATTTCCTTCGATAATATTGAGATAAATAGTACTTATAAATATTCTTTGCCAATTGTTATGCAATGGCAGCTTGGATTAATAGATCAATATGCTAAAGATGATAATGGTAATTATTTAAGTTTGGATGAATTTGGAACTCCAAATAATTCAGAACCTACTGAAGGTTATCCGGGTGATTTGTATCCACAAACAGCAGAAGTAAAAATGAATGAAAATCAAATGAGATTTACGTTTGGCATTTCAAAAGAATTTTATAATTTTATAATTGGATTAGATTATAATTTAGGAAAAGTCCCTGTATTTGGGGCTACAATTGGATATTATTTTTAATAAAAAATAGATTTATTATGGATTCAAAAATTATTGATGGTAAATTGGTAGCACAAAAAATTCGTGAAGAATTGAAAGTGAAAACTGACTTACTTAAACAAGAAAAAAATATAACTCCAACATTAGCTGTTTTATTAGTAGGAGAAAATCCGGCTTCTAAAGTTTATGTTGGGGGAAAAGCAAAAGCATGTGCAGAGATTGGTTATAATTCAATTGTGAAAGAAATGCCATCTGAAACTTCAGAGGAAGAAGTACTTAATATTGTGAATAAATGGAACACTGATGATTCAATCCATGGTATTTTAGTACAATTGCCTTTGCCAAAACATATTAATGAAACAAAGGTACTACTTGCAATCAATTTCAAAAAAGATGTAGATGGCTTTCATCCTGAAAATGTTGGGAGATTGGTTATAGGTCTTCCTGGTTATTTACCTTGTACTCCTGCAGGTATTGTCGAACTTTTCAAACATTATGATATTCATCCTGAAGGCAAGAATGTTGTTGTAATCGGGAGAAGTAATATTGTTGGTAAACCTATGTTAAATTTGCTATATCAGAAAAAAGCTTTTTCAAATGCGACAGTTACGATTTGCCATACTGGTACTAAGGATTTGAATTATTATACTCGTAATGCTGATATTGTTATTGCAGCAATGGGATATGCTCATTTTCTTAAAGCAGAAATGATAAAGGAAGGAGCTATCATAATAGATGTCGGGATGAATAGAATTGAGGATGCAACAAAGAAATCCGGGTACAGATTAGTAGGTGATGTTGATTTTGATGAAGTTTTTCCTAAAGCCGGTATGATTCC
>MHAC01000061.1:12658-36168 GCA_001804565.1 Ignavibacteria bacterium GWF2_33_9
TATAAACAAAAAATTTATTTTTATTTGAATGGACCAATTCGAACAACTTGAAATAATTTACGAAGATAGCAATTTAATCGCAATAAATAAACCGAGTGGAACACTTACTATCCCTGATCGGTTTAATTCTGAATTACCTAATTTATCTTCAATTCTTAAGAAAAAATTTGGGATAATATTCATTGTCCATCGTTTAGACAGAGATACTTCCGGAATAATTCTCTTTGCCAAAGACGCTGAAACGCATCGTAAACTTAACATTGCTTTTGAAAATAGTGAAGTAATAAGGAAATATCATGTTATAATTGATGGCCTTTTACCTCAAGATAAAATGGAAATTGACATTCCATTACGTCCAAGCCGAACAAAAGTTGGCATGACTGTCCCTTCAGCAAAAGGTAAGCCATCTTTAACAAAGGTGAAAATAATTGAAAAATTCCGAAATGCTTCCTTAATTGAATGTGAACTTATAACCGGCAGACACCATCAAATAAGAGTTCATTTGCAAACAATCGGTTATCCATTACTAATTGATGAATTATACGGAAAAAATACGGAATTTTATCTTTCCAGTATCAAGAAAAGATATAATTTGAAAAAGGGAGCAAAGGAATTTCCATTAATATCAAGACTGACAATGCATGCAAGAAGTCTGGAATTTAAGCATCCAATTTCAGATGAGAATATTTCACTGAAAGCTGAATATCCTAAAGATTTTTCTGCTCTGGTAAATGTTTTGCAGAAATATTCCGGAAAAAAATAAAAAAAGTTGAATATTAATTTTAAATTATATAAATCGAATAAATATTTATTCGTCTGAAGTGTAACTTTTATTAATTAAAAATGGTAATATATTATATTACTTTGTAAAGGATTTAAAAAATGTACAAGAATTTTTACTATTTCTTTTTGTTCTTCTTAGCATTTACATTAACGAAAATAGAAGCAGGTGAAGGATCTGGCAGTATCCCTCACTATATGAAAATCGGATATGAAGATTTATATTTAAATCATCCTGCCAAAATTAACCCATTATACAAAAAGGTCATTGGGATACCTGCCCCGCCGGAATGGGCAAAATATAAACCTGATGTAACCAGAATCCAAAATGATGAAGGTTTCGATTTGATAAATATCACAAACGGTAATGATTCGCAATCTGAAACATGGATTGCAATAAATCCTTCGAATCCTCAGAATATTATTGCAACATCAAATGATAATAAATACATTTCAGGGTATCAGGGTTATAAGATGAATTCTTGGTTTACTTTAGATGGAGGTCAATCATGGACTTCATCACCAACTCCATCAAATATTGATGTATATATAAGTAAACCATCTACTAACAATATGACAATTTTTGATCCCGGTGTTGCTTTCGATTCTAAAGGAAATTGTGTTTATACATATGGGTTTACTCAAATAATGTCTTCAACAACTGATGGAGATAATGGCGTTTTTGCTGTTGCCTCTACAAATGGCGGACAATCATGGGATGGCTGGGGAGATGATTTTTTAATAAGCCCGATAGCACTATCATATAACGAAGCAGCAAGTCCTTTCCATGATAGATATACAGTTGCATCTGATCAATCTGCAAGTTCACCTTATAAAGATAGATTTTATATTACCTGGCAAAGATTTATTTCAAATCCGGGTATTCAATTTGCTTATTCTGATGATTATGGTGAAAGTTGGTCTAATCCAATTAAAATTGGTTCCGGTGCTACTCAAGCCCCTATGCCAGTTTCAGGACCTGATGGTGAAGTTTATGTTGCTTGGATTAATGCATCCGGTAACGATGAAGCTCAGGCAGTTGTTTTAAAATCAACAAATGGTGGAACTAATTGGTCGAATACAATTATTGCTCAAAAAGTAAATAGCATTGGAACAAGAAATGCCACATCAAATAGATTTACTTTAGAAGATAAACAAGGAATGAGAGTATCTTCTCCACCTCAAATTGCTGTAGATTGCTCAAATAAATCTACTCGTGGAAATGTGTACGTAGTTCAGGCTGGTCGTGAAACTTCAAATGGAAAATATGGAGTTTGGGTTTCTAATTCTACAAATGGTGGTTCAACCTGGAACAAAGTAAGAATTGATAATAGTGAAGTTAGAAACGATATGTTTTTCCCTTCAATCACTTGCGATCCAATTACCGGTTTAGTTTCAGTGCTTTATTATAGTTCACAAAATGATCCTGAAAACAATCAAGGTGTTGATGCTTATTTGTCGTTCTCTCAGGATGGTGGTAATACATGGAATGTAATCAGAATATCTCCGGACACATGGTATATTGATTCACCAAATGACGTACTTCCTCAGGGTGAAGTTGGCAATGTTTATTGGGGTGATTATACTTCAATTACTTCATATGATGGTGTAATTTATCCACTTTTCTGGATGCCAACCACACCAGCTGGTAATTACTATTCATTGGACTTATTTACTGCTCCAATTTCAAATAAGCCAAAACCAGTTGAAGATTTGGCCTCAATTAGTATTTTCAATGCCGGAAAACCCTCAGTAAAATTAACATGGGTAAATCCGACAGAAGATTTACTGAAAAGAGCCTTAGGTGATTACAATATTGAGATTTATAGAGATGATGTTATTGGAAATCCTATTGCAACAATCAATAAATCTGCAAATCCTGAATACATTGACGCAAATGTTATTGATGCTGAATTGTATTCATATAGTGTGAAAGTTGTTACTGCTGATGGAAGAGAGAGTATACTTAAAACTACTGCAATCAAAGCAGGTGGAGCACTTAAACCAAATCCTCCTTCAGAAATTTCATGGAGACCTACCAATAATGGTTTCATTTTGTCCTGGATTAGTCCTGATAAAGCAATTGATGGTAGTGATATTAGAGAGTTAAGTGCAATTAATATTTATGTTGATAATTTGTTATTCAAAACAGTTAATCAAACTCAAATAAATGCAGGTACTTATGTATCTGAGGAAATTCAATTCCCTGAAAAAACATTTGCAAAAGTGAAGTTCACAGCAGTAGCCACTAGAAGTGAAAATACTTCCGAAAGCGAATTTACTGAAGATATGTTGGTATATGCCGGTCAATTATTTACATCATTTTCCGAAAATTTTGATGGTGAAGAAATAATGCCTTTATATCAGGAAAATGGTTGGGGATTAACAGATGAAAAAGTAGTTTCGGGACCTAATGCATATTGTACAGTTCCGGGAGATAAATACGAAACAAAAACAGATTATTACTTATACTTCTCACCTATGGTTGTTACTGAAGCGAATCAATCATTTATCTTCCAGCACATTTGTTTAGTACATTCGACAGATGTCGCAGCAGTTTATATTTCCAGAGATTTTGGCAAAACTTTTATTGGTTCAAGATGGTTTGATTATAATTCATCTGACAACTTTTTAAAAGGAGATGTTCTGGGAAGTACTTATGAGAGAGCAGCTGCCGACTTAAGACCATATATTGGTGATACTGTGATAATTAGAATGAGTGTATTTTCAGGATTAGCTTTAACAGATTATGGTTGGTTTATTGATGATATAACAACAGATAATAGCGTTGCAGTTAAGAATGATCCGATGATTTCTGAAGCATCATTGATTATTTCGCCAAATCCTGCTTCCGTTAATGCAACGGTTGATTTCACAATTCAGAAACCAACTGTTATTACAATGGAATTAGTTGATATGCTTGGTAACAGAATTCAGTCAATGAATTTAGGTTTGGTATCAGATTATAATAATCATTATATATTAAATTTGAATACTGTTCCATCCGGAACATATTATTTGAGGTTAATTTCTGAAAATAATCAAATTGTTAGACCTTTGTCAATTGTTAGATAATTGATTTTTACTTAATGAAGAGCGGGTTTTTACCCGCTTTTTTTTTTAGTTTACAGGAAATTATAAACAATATTCTTATTAAAAAAGTAAAATATTTAATTTTGTATTTTTGGAGAAAATAATGAATAACGAAAAGATATTAATTTTAGATTTTGGCTCACAATATACTCAAATTATTGCAAGGAAAGTTCGTGAAATTGGTGTATATGCTGAAATTCATCCTTTTTCCATAAAAAAAGAAAAATTATTAGAAATAAATCCAAAAGGAATAATACTTTCCGGTGGACCTAATAGCGTTTATGGAGAACAAGCTCCTCATCCATTTGATGATATATTCAATCTTGGTATCCCTGTACTTGGAATTTGCTATGGACTTCAGTTGATTGCATATTTACAAAATGGTATAGTGGATAAGTCAGCTCACAGAGAATATGGTCGTGCAGATTTAATTATTGATAAAGAAAATGAACTTTTATCGGGACTTAATTCAATGCAAGTGTGGATGAGCCATGGTGATTCTCTTAAATCTTTACCTGCAGGTTTCGAAGTAATTGCTCACACAAATAATTCACCGATTTGTGCAATTCAAAATTCACTAAAAAAGATTTACGGTGTACAATTTCACCCGGAAGTTCATCATTCTATTGACGGTAAAACCATTTTAAGCAATTTTGTTCGTAATATTTGCGGCTGTACCGAAACATGGAGTGCCTCCTCATTTATTGATGAATCAATCCGAAAAATCAGAGAACAAGTAGGTGATGGTGAGGTAATTTGTGCTTTGTCAGGAGGAGTTGATTCTACGGTTTTGGCGGTTCTCTTGCATAAAGCAATTGGAGATAAACTTCACTGTATGCACATCGATACAGGGTTAATGAGGATGAATGAGAGCGAAAAATTGATGGACTTATTCAAACAAAACTTCAATATGTCAATTGAATTAATAAATGGTTCCGATAAATTTTTGGGCAGACTTTCGGGAGTAACAGATCCTGAACAAAAAAGGAAGATCATTGGCAAATCTTTCATTGATTTATTCGATGTTGGTGCCAAGCGATTCAATAATGCGAAATGGCTCGCACAAGGAACTCTATATCCTGATGTCATCGAATCTGTTTCTGTGAAAGGACCTTCAGTAGTAATTAAATCTCATCATAATGTTGGTGGATTACCGGAAAAAATGGGATTAAAACTAATAGAACCATTTCGTGAGCTTTTCAAAGATGAAGTGAGGGCTGTAGGTAGGGAACTTGGTGTACCGGATTGGTTCGTGAAACGACATCCCTTCCCGGGACCGGGCTTGGCAATCAGAATACTTGGTGAAATCACTCCTGAACGTATTGATGTTGTGCAAAAGGCAGATGCTATTTATATTGAAGAAATTCGCAATGCAGGGCTTTATGATGATATTTGGCAGGCATTTGCTGTTTTATTGCCAATTCAAAGTGTTGGAGTAATGGGAGACGAAAGAACTTACGAAAACACTTGCGTTTTGCGTGCTGTTACTAGTGTAGATGGTATGACAGCTGACTGGTTTCCTATGCCGTATGATGTACTTTCAAGGATGAGTAATCGAATAATTAATGAAGTACGTGGAATTAATCGTGTAGTTTATGATATTACAAGTAAACCACCGGGAACTATTGAGTGGGAATAGAGAATAATGAAATCTCAGGAAAAAGCTGAAAAAATCATACATATTTTCGATAATAGTTTTAAACCTCGTTGGGTTAGATATATTGAAGTATTGAAATCTAATTTGAATAAATCTTCTATTTGGATTGATTGCGGATGTGGCGAAAATGAATATGTAAAAGAATTTGGGACTCTTGCCGGAAAAGCAATAGGATTGGATGTGTTTGAACCTCATGATAAAGTTACACCTTTCATAGCAGCACCTGTAAATAAATTACCATTTGAAAATAATACTATAGATTTTGCCACACTTCGTTTTGTTGCTGAACATTTACCAAATCCTGATTCAGACCTCAATGAGATTGAAAGAGTGCTAAAACCCGGAGGAAGGCTCATAGTGCTCACAACTAATGTTCACAATCCCGTGATAGCTCTTGCAAGACTTCTTCCTTACAGATTTAAAAAGAAATTAATAACAAAAATCTTCAAAGTTGAAGATGAGGATATTTTTCCTACTTATCATAATTTTAACACACCAAAAGCATTTAATAAGAAATATGGCAAACTCAGTCCAATTCATATTGAGTATATTTCAGATATTAACCGAACAAATAACTTTTTCTTTGTTCTTTATTTACTTTGGCATTTATTCACAACACCAAAATTCATTAATAGGTTTAGGTCAAATATACTCGCAGTTTATGGGAAAACAAATTAATTTTTAATTTGTTTGTTTCATAACTTAAAGACTATATCAAATTAATATAACTTCAAAGTATTTATATTGCAAATAAGTTCTAATTACTATTAATAATTAGCAATAATATTTATTATATACGTTACTGGTGTTTAATCTTATACGTAATATAAGATTTTGTTTTTAATAATTATTAAAGAGGTGTTGTTTGAATAGTGCAGACGTTATACTATTTAGTGGTGGAGCAATTGGGGCAGAGTCTTGTTTTGGTGAAAATGCAGAAAAATATGGAATAGATGAGGTGAATTTTTCATTCGAAGGTCATCAAATCGCTAGAACTCGTGGTATTCGTATTTTAAATCATGAAGAATTGAAACAAGGTGATGTAAGTCAATTATATGTTTCTACTCTGATGAACAGAGCTTACCCTAATACTCCAATTATCAAAAAAGTTCTCCAGACTATTTGGTTTCAGATCAATAGTAGTCAAGAGATTTTCGTTATTGGAACTATAAATCCTGATAAGACAGTTAAAGGTGGAACCGGTTGGGGAGCTGAGTTTGCTAAACTTTGCAACAAAACGATTTATGTGTTCGACCAGGAAAAAAATAATTGGTTTAAATGGGATGGTACTGATTGGGTTGTTTATCCCGAACCAATAATTACAAATATTCACTTCGCTGGAACAGGTACAAGGAATTTGGCAGAAAACGGCAAAAAAGCTATTGAAGATTTATTCAAAAGGTCATTCTAAGGATATTTATATTATTAATAAATGGGTATCTATTTTAAAAATTGATACCCTTTTTTTATGATTTAGCAATCCATTCTTCCCAAATTTCGGGTGTGTTTCCAACGGCGGCTAAACTCCCGAAACGAGTAATAGGAGTCTTGAAAAGCAAAGGGTCTTCGAGAAGTTCGGACTCTAAATCGTAAATTTTGTAAGCTAATTGACGTTTCCTAAATTGCTTTCCTTCCTTATCAATAAGTTCTTCCATGGGAACTCTTCTGGCAACGCTCTCAAGCTCTCCTTTGCTTAGCCCCTTTTCTTCAAGGTTAATAAACTGAATTGTAATTCTTCTTTCCTTGAAAAAACGGATTGCCTTTTTTGTTTCATTGCAATTCTTTACTCCGAAAATCTGAATGACTGAACCCATATTTACTCTTTATATTATTTTAGTTTTTTGGAAAAAGTAATTTAACATATTATTTTACAATTTTATGATATATTCTTTGCAACAAGATAACCTGTCGAAAAAGCCGCCTGTAAATTGTATCCGCCGGTATCTCCGTCAATATCCAAAACTTCACCGGCGAAATATAGATTTTTCACTAATTTAGATTCCATAGTTTTGGATGATACTTCCTTAAGTGATACTCCTCCTTTGGTTGCCATTGCAATATTGAAGTCTCCGGTTCTCTGTACTATAAAAGGATATTCACAAAATAATCGAATAATTTCATTCCTTTGTACTTTACTTATCCCAGAAATATGGGATGATGGCTCCACATTCAAGTCGGCTAAAATGAGTTTAATAAGACTTTCAGGAATGGCAAAGGTTTTCAGATATTTTTTGATAGTAATTTTATTATCGTTAATAGCAGTTTGGTTAATATGTTCTCGGAAAGTTTCCGGATTTTGATTTATCAAATTAATTTTCAAAGTATCGTTTGCCTCTATATATCTTGATAAATCCAATATTCCCGGTCCCGAAAAACCCCAATGTGTGAAACCAATATCGCCTTGATTTGTCCTGATTGTTTGATTATTTCTTACGATTGCAATTTTTCTATTCTCAAGCGAAATACCGGAAAGTTCCGAAAAAGTGTAATTTTTGATATAAACGGGTGCAAGAGCAGGTTTGGCCTTTTCTATTGTATGACCTAAAGCTTTTGCGAAATGATAACCATCGCCCGTCGAGCCGGTTGTTGGATATGATTTCCCACCAGTCGAAATAACCAGTTGATTACAACGATACGAATCCTTATCAGTAAGAATTGAGAAACATTTATCTATTACTTCTATTTTCTGTATATTTTCATTATAATTTATCGAAACTTTTTTCTTTTTACACTCTTTTAACAAAAGGTCCAAAACATCGTATGCATCTTCCGATTCGGGAAATATCTTTCCTTTAATATCAATAGTTCTCAGTCCGTGAATTCTAAGATATTCGATTAAATTGTTATTCGTAAATTCTTTGAGTGCAGGAATAAGAAATCTTTTTCCATCTCCATAATGATTGAAAAAATCTGAAATGCTTCCGCTTTGGGTAATATTGCATCTTCCGGAACCTGACATAAGGAGTTTTTTCCCTGCTGTTGGTTTCTTTTCAAGAATTAGAATACTCTTTCCATTAATATTTACAGCAGTAAAAAGTCCAGTCGGACCCGCTCCGATAATAATTATATCACATTCCTTTATCATTTATTTTGTTATTTTAAAATTAAATTAATTTACTAATTTTTGTAGGTGACAAATTTTTCAGAGTCCTTTTAAAGAATTATTTCGGCTAAATCTTTCAATTTTCATCTGACTCTTCTTCAAGTGTATATTTCTTCTTTAGTGTCATAAAAAGTATTGCCAAGCCGGTTATACCTGCAATTGCAGATGCAACTAGTATTGCAACTTTCGAATTATCAATAAGTTGAATATCCTCGAATGCTAGGAGTGTAATAAATATCGACATCGTGAAACCAATTCCTGCCAAGAAACCTGAACCGATAATATTTCTCCAATTAAGTTCCCTCGGCAAGATGGCGATTTTTAGTAGTGAAGCTAAGTATGTAAATGTAAATATTCCTACTGGTTTTCCAATTACAAGACCTAATATTATACCTAAACTTGAATAATCAAGTAAATTTTCGTACCATCCTGTAGTAAGAGCAATACTAGTATTTGCCAAAGCAAAAATAGGCAAAATTATGTACGCCACAGGTTTGTGAAGAAAATGCTCCAATTTGTTGGATATTGACTTGGCTGAGCCATCTCCAAAAGGAATAACAAATGCCAGCAAAATTCCGGTTATCGTTGCGTGAACACCTGAATGCAGCATGAAATACCACATCAGTACACCGCCAATTAAATATGGAACTAATTTATAAACTTTCAATTTGTTGAATATAAATAGAATTCCCATTACTACGAAAACTAATAACAAATAAGTAACTGAAATTGATTTCGAGTAGAAAATTGCTATGATAAGTATTGCTCCGATATCATCGACAACAGCAAGAGTGGTTAAAAATACTTTAAGCGAGGAAGGTACTCTATTCCCGAGAAGAGATAAGATTCCCACGGCAAATGCGATATCAGTAGCCATTGGAATTCCTGCACCACTCTGGGAATTTGTCCCGAAATTGAATAACAAGAAAATTGCCGCAGGAACTATCATGCCCCCTATAGCTCCGCTAAAGGGCAAAGAGGCATTCTTTATTTTAGATAATTCACCATTATAAATTTCTCTCTCTAATTCCAGTCCGATAAGCAAGAAAAAAATTGCCATCAGCCCGTCATTTATCCAATGAACAAGAGTGTGTCCTCCGGTCTTTATTTGCCAAAAACCGGTATAAACCTCTCCCCAAGAAGAATTAGACAAAATCAGCGATAGGAAAGTGGCTGCCAGAAGAAGCAAACCGCCTGTTTTCTCGCTACTAAAAAAATCTTTGTATATTTTTGTAAGTTTCATTTCTTCGCTTTTACTTCAAATTTAGTCAATTTAACTTGTATATTTGATATTAGAATCAACTTTTGAATAATTATTTATGAGATTTAAAAACTAAAAGTTAATTACCTTTTCGCTTTCGACAACCCAATTTGTATATTCGCTCATATTGCTTTTTTCGACACCTTCGATAAGGGGCAATTCGAAAATACCACGAGCTTGGGCGCAAGTTCCGCACATTTTCACTTTACCGCCTTTCCCAATGATTGATTTCATCATTCTTTCGATATTGTAATATCCTGCCGGGGTTGTGCTATTAGGTAATGCACAAAAAGCGGCATCTGCCATTAGGAATATTTTTACCTCAATTTCCTGATGTTCTTTCTGCAGTGTCATTGCTAAACGAAGAGCATTGTATGCCTTTTCAGTTCCGTAAGGAGCATCGTTAATTACTAATAGTATTGACTTCATTTTAATTCCTTGATAAAAACAGTTATGACGAATTATAAAGAAATTAAATAATTACGAGATAATGAAAGTTGAAAGCTATTATTAATAAAGAACTTAGCTCGATTAAGAATGTTTAAAAGTTACATTTCAGTATCTACACAAAAAAGTGTAATTTTGTAGAAAATAATCATTCAATATAATAATTAACTATAAAAAGATAAATGCCTCCATACCCAAAACTTATACTCGAAGATGGCACTGAAATAGTAGGGAATTCCTTCGGTTACGAAAATTTATTTTTCCGTAATTTTGAAATAATGGAAATGTTAAACAAGTAGAACTAATGTATGAAAAATAACATCAAAATAAATAGTAATGATATTTTTTTAGAAGTTCTCGATCTAATAAAGACTTCCCGTCATCAGATATTTAGAAATATCAATAAAGGCCTTATTGAACTCTATTGGCAAGTTGGAGAATATGTCTTTAATAAAGCAGAAAAAGATGGCTGGGGGAAACGTTCTGTCCAAGAACTTTCTGAATTCATAATTTCTTCTGAGCCGGAAATAAAAGGATTTTCACCGCAAAATATCTGGAGGATGAAGCAATTCTATGAAGTTTACAAAGATTTTCCAAATCTCTCAACATTGTTGAGAGAATTAAGTTGGTCAGCTAATCTGCATATTTTATCCAAAACACAAAGCATCGAAGAAAAAGAATTTTATCTTCGTCTTTCTATAAAAGAAAATTATAGTGTTCGGGAACTCGAAAGACAAATAGATTCTGGTTATTACGAGAGAACATTGATTGCAGGTCAAAAACTCTCAACACCGTTGAGAGAAATTGCCTCAATGTCAAAATCATTGATAACCGAACATAAAGATGCTAATAAGGTATTTAAAGATAAGTACTTATTTGAATTTTTGGACTTACCTGAAAAATATTCTGAGACAGATTTACAGAAGGAATTAGTTAAAAATCTAAGAAATTTTCTCTTGGAAGTAGGTAAAGACTTCAGTTACATTGGAGAAGAATACAGATTGCAAGTTGGAAACAAAGATTACTATATTGATTTACTTTTATATCATCGAGAACTGCAATGTCTGGTTGCCTTTGAACTTAAAATAGATGAATTTAAACCATCATACCTTGGGCAATTAAGTGTTTATCTTGAGGCATTAGACAGAGATGTGAGAAAACCTCATGAAAAACTATCTGTCGGTGTTTTGCTTTGTAAAACAAAAGATGAAACTGTTGTTGAATATTCATTGAGTAGTACACTATCTCCAGCGTTAATAGCAGAGTATGAAACTAAATTGATAGATAAAAAGATATTAAAAGCACGCATTCAGCAATTTTTGGATTATAATGAATAAATACGCTAAACTTATACTCGAAGATGGGACGGAAATAGTAGGGAAGTCATTCGGTTACGAAAAGTCCGGAGCAGGCGAAGTTGTCTTCAATACTGCTATGGTAGGCTATCCCGAAAGCTTGACTGACCCGTCTTATAAAGGACAAATTCTCGTGCTGACCTATCCGCTGATAGGTAATTACGGCTCACCGCTTCACACAGATACCGAAGGTATTCCAACTTTTTTGGAATCCGATAAAATACATATTTCCGGATTAATCATTTCGGATTATTCCTTCAATTACAGCCACTGGAATGCCGCTAAGAGTCTTGGCGATTGGTTGAAGGAACATAAAATTCCCGCTCTTTACGACATCGACACTCGTGCCCTAACTAAACATATTCGTGAAAAAGGTGCTATGCTCGGTAAAATTGAATTTGAAGGCAACGAAATTGATTTCTACGACCCGAATTTGGACAATTTAGTTGACCAAGTCAGTATCAAGGAAAAAGTGGTTTACGGTAACGGCGAAAATAGGATTCTACTGCTGGATTGCGGAGTGAAAGCGAACATTATTCGTTCCTTGCTTCAGCGGAATACAACTGTCATTCGTGTTCCTTGGGATTATGATTACAGCAAGGAAGAATATGACGGACTTTTCATTTCCAATGGACCAGGCGACCCGACTCAGTGCACACCAACAATAAATCATCTCAAAACTTCAATGGAAGGTGACAAACCGATTTTCGGAATATGCCTTGGCAATCAACTTCTTGCACTTGCGAGTGGTGCAAAGACTTACAAACTGAAATACGGACATCGTGGATACAATCAACCGGTGCTGGAAGTAGGAACTAATAATGCATATATCACAACTCAAAATCACGGTTTTGCTGTTGATTCGGAAACACTCTCAGCAGAATGGGAGCCATATTTCATTAATTTGAATGACGGTTCAAACGAAGGACTCAAGCATAAGTACAAACCGATCTTCTCATCGCAATTCCATCCGGAAGCATCTGGCGGACCGACAGATACGGAATTTTTATTTGACAAATTTATTGAACAGGTGGAAAAATGGAAAAAGATATAAGAAAAGTACTTTTGCTTGGTTCTGGTGCTTTGAAAATAGGAGAAGCCGGGGAGTTCGATTATTCCGGTTCTCAGGCGCTTAAAGCACTAAAAGAAGAAGGTATCGAAACCGTTTTGATAAATCCTAATATCGCAACAGTTCAAACTTCCGAAGGTTCTGCGGATAAAATATATTTCCTACCAGTGACTCCATATTTTGTTGAAGAAGTTATCAAGAAAGAAAAGCCGGATGGAGTGATGCTCTCCTTTGGCGGACAGACTGCACTCAACTGTGGTATAAACTTGTTTAAGAATAATATTTTTGAAAAGTATAATGTAAAAGTTCTCGGAACACCCATTCAGGCAGTATTGGATACAGAGGATAGGGAACTCTTTGTTAATAAATTAGATGAAATAGATGTAAAAACACCTCGCAGCATTGCCTGCAATACTATTGAAGAAGCTCAAAAAGCTGCACAGATACTCAATTTTCCGATTATCATACGTGCCGGCTTTGCTCTTGGTGGTCTTGGAAGTGGATTCTGTTCAAATGAAAAAGAACTGGATAGTCTCGCACAAAAAGCATTTGCATATTCACCACAAATATTGGTGGAAGAATCCCTGAAAGGTTGGAAAGAAATTGAATATGAAGTAGTGCGAGACAAATACAATAATTGCATCACTGTCTGCAATATGGAGAATTTCGATCCTTTAGGAATTCACACAGGTGAAAGTATTGTGGTTGCTCCATCGCAGACGTTGACAAATAGCGAATATCAATTACTCAGAAAATTAGCAATTAAAATTATCCGACATATTGGAATCGTTGGCGAATGCAATGTGCAGTATGCACTGGACCCTAATTCTGAGGACTATCGAGTAATAGAAGTAAATGCCCGCCTTTCACGTTCATCAGCGCTCGCTTCTAAGGCAACAGGATATCCGTTGGCATTTGTTGCGGCAAAACTTGGTCTGGGTTATGGTCTCCATGAATTAAAAAATTCAATAACAAAAACAACTCCGGCTTTCTTTGAACCAGCTCTGGATTATGTAGTTTGTAAAATACCTCGTTGGGATTTGAACAAATTCAAAGGAGTTTCAAAATTAATTGGCAGCAGTATGAAATCTGTTGGTGAAGTAATGTCCATTGGTAGGAATTTCGAAGAAGCATTACAGAAAGGCTTAAGAATGATTGGGCAAGGAATGCACGGATTTGTTGCAAATAAAGAAATATTTATTGAAGATATTGAAAAGGAACTAATGGAACCGACAGATATGCGTATTTTTACGATAGCGAAAGCTCTTAGTAAGGGTATGTCAGTTGCAGAAATTCATGAACTGACCAAAATTGATAATTGGTTTCTTAATAAACTGGAAAATATCATAAAGTTACGATTTGAGTTGCTTTCTTATAATGATTTGAGTGAAATTTCAGATGAATCACTACTCAATTGCAAAAAGAAAGGATTTTCTGATTTCCAGATTGCAAGATTAATTCTTAAAGACAGTGAAAAATCAATGGATGAATCTGTCGCTCTTGTAAGAAAAGAAAGATTAAAGAGAAATATTTATCCTTTCGTAAAGCAAATAGACACATTAGCAGGTGAATTTCCCGCAAACACCAATTACTTGTATATGACTTATAGCGGGACAGAGCATGATATAAATCCAAGCGATGATAATAAATCAATTGTTGTACTTGGTTCCGGTGCATATCGAATTGGTTCTAGTGTTGAATTTGATTGGTGCTCCGTTAATGCAGCTAGTACTATTCGGGAAAATAATTTACGTTCCATAATGATTAATTTCAATCCCGAAACAGTAAGTACAGATTACGATATTTGCGATAAACTATATTTTGATGAATTAACATCTGAAAGGGTAATGGATATATTGGATTTTGAAAAACCTTTTGGAACCATAGTTTCAATGGGTGGACAAATTCCCAATAATCTTGCAATGAAATTGCATAATGGAGGGTATAAAATACTTGGAACAACGCCGCAGTCAATTGATATGGCAGAAAATAGACATAAATTCTCTGCTTTGCTGGATAAATTGGCAATTGACCAACCTGAATGGAGAGAATTGACAAATATCGAGGATATTTTTGTGTTTGCAAATGAAGTAGGGTATCCTTTGCTGGTCAGACCTTCCTATGTCCTTTCAGGTTCTGCGATGAATATAGTTTCCAATGAATCTGAACTTGAGAAATTCCTCAATCTTGCTGTATCGGTATCCAAGCAGTATCCTGTGGTAGTATCCAAGTTTATCGAAGAAGCAAAAGAAATTGAAATGGATGCTGTGGCTGATAATGGAGAAATTATTGCTTATGCTATTTCCGAACATGTCGAATTTGCTGGGGTGCATTCAGGTGATGCCACGATGCTTTTCCCACCTCAGAAAGTATATGTTGAAACAACCAGAAGAATTAAAAAGATCACCAGCCAGATAGCCCGGGAATTGAATATTACCGGACCTTTCAATTTGCAGTATCTTGCAAAAGATAATGATGTTAAAGTAATAGAATGTAATGTGAGAGCTTCAAGAAGTTTTCCATTCGTTTCAAAAGTACTTAAATCAAACTTGATTGAATTAGCAACACAGGCTATTTTAGGGCAAAAACCGGAAAAGCCAAATAAATCCTTATTTGATTTGGATTATATCGGCGTGAAAGCTCCCCAGTTCTCTTTTTCAAGATTACATTCAGCCGACCCTGTTATTGGAGTGGAAATGGCTTCAACAGGCGAAGTTGGCTGTCTTGGTGAAAATTATTATGAGGCAATTCTCAGCTCAATGCTTGCAGTTGGTTATACAATTCCGAAAAAAAGTATTCTTATTTCCAGCGGACCTGTTCGCTCTAAAACTGAACTTGTAAATAGTGTCAGACTTTTGCTCGAAAAAGAATACGATGTTTATACTACCGGTGGTACTCAAGAGTTCCTTCAAAATGCCGGTCTGGAGACAATTAGAGCTTTCAGACCGAATGAAGAAGGTGAGCCACAAATCTTGGAAATGATTAAGAAAAAGAAATTTGATTTAATTATTAATATTCCAAAAGATTTGACTGAAAGTGAATTGGAAAAAGATTATCTCATTCGCAGAAGTGCCGTAGATGGTAATATTCCTTTAATAACAAATGCTCGACTCGCAAGTGCGTTTATTTATGCTTTCAGCAAAATTGGAATAGAAGACATTGCAATAAAAAGTTGGGATGAGATGTAGTGAGCAAAGAATCTAGTAATGGTAATTCAGACCAAAATTTTAATGATATAAAGCGACTATTTCATTATATCGTAATAATTTTGTTATTATTAATACCATTAATAATTATTAATATCATACAAGATGGAATAACTTGGAAAAACCTTATTAGATATCCTAACATTGGTATAACAGAATTATTAATTATTTATTTCTCATTACCAATTATCTTTTCTTTTCTTAATCTGTACTATCAAAAATTTCAAATCAGGAAGAAAACATTTTTTGGGAAATCAATCAGTTTTGAAAGTTGGAAAGAAGGGAGAAGAATTTTCAGTTTACAAAATCAAGATTTATTCATTGAATATTTTAATGAAATCAAAGTAGAAATTGGAGATGATAAGATAATAGATAGAATTTTGTCTTTTGATTTTCAAATAGGTGATAAAATTGATTATTTATTTCTTTCACTAGCATTACCAGATTTTATTATTCATCAACATATCTGGTTGTTTTACGAAAGAACAACCTTGTATTATTTTCCATATTATAAAAAGAAAACAATCTTGAATTTTTTTAAGCTTAATTATAAATTTAAGTTTATTTTTAATAACGGAAAATTAATCGATTATTTTATTGATGTGCCTGCGAAAGAAAATATCAAAAAATTTAGTTGATAAAATATTCTTTTTGATTTATAAATCAAATAAATATCATAAATATTAATTAATTTGCATTTTTTCTTTTTACATATTTTTAATAATTATATAAGGTATTGAAATGGCAGACTCAAAAATTCTATTAGTAAGACAAAAGACAGCAAATCCGGCTCCGTTAGGGCTATTGGGTTTCGGAATGACAACAGTATTACTTAATTTGCACAATGCGGGATTTTTCCCTCTCGATGCAATGATTCTTTCTATGGGAATCTTCTATGGCGGAATTGCGCAATTAATCGTTGGAGTAATGGAATGGAAGAAGAAGAACACCTTTGGAACTACGGCTTTTGCATCTTACGGGTTATTCTGGCTAACTCTCGTCTTTATTCAATGGCTTCCTAAGTTCGGTTTTACTGCTTCAACACCATTTTCAATGGGTTTCTATCTTACGATGTGGGGTATATTTACAACATTTATGTTTATCGGTTCATTGAAATTGACATTAGCTCATAAGATTGTTTTCGGAACTCTTGCATTATTGTTTTTCCTCCTAGCTATTCGAGATTTCTCAGGAAATGCAACAATTGGAATCATTGCCGGATATGAAGGAATTGTATGCGGTCTTTCAGCAATTTACACAGCTTTTGCACAAGTATTGAACGAAGTATATGGGAAAACGGTAATGCCTTTAGGAATTTTTAAGTAATAAATTTTATATTAATTACTTAATCACTAAATAAATTCATTTTTTTGGGATTCTATTCAAAAATCATTAATTTTATTAAATAAATCAAAATCAAAAATTGTAATAAAATGATTTCAAAAAAAAAATATTTAAAATCTCAATTTTCTTTAATTATGAATAAAGTCGAAGCAAATTACGAAAGTATAGATAATATTATAGATTTAATTATAAAATAAGGTGAAAAAATGAAAATAAAAGTAATTTCCACAATTTTTATTAGTGTTTTTTTGTTATCCTTTGCTTCTGATTCATTAGATCCACGATATGCTTCCTTCAAATATAAAGATTTTGAGACTCCTCAATATTGTGGAACCTCCTGCCATATTGATTTTTATCAGCAATGGAAACAATCAATGATGTCGCAGGCATACGTGCATCATTGGGATGAAATTGAATATTTTGAACTTGCTGTTCCACATGCCGATTTGGACCCAAAAGTAGCGGAAGTGAAAACAGGATGCAATGGATGCCATGCACCAATGGCATATTTAGCAGGAAATACTCCGCCACCTAAACCTGAAGCAAATGATAGAGCAAACGAAGCGGTTGCTTGCGATATTTGCCACTCGATTGAAGGTTTCGAAGGTGATATCCCATTTAATTTTAATTATATAATTAAACCCGGCAAGACGAAGTTCAGCACAAGAGGTGCTGGAAATTCGCCAAATCACAATATAAAAGTAAATGATTTGCTTAAAACAGGAGATTTTTGTGGAATTTGTCACAATGAAAAAAGTCCTTTTGGAATATGGGTGAAATCCACACATTTGGAATGGAAAGAGGGACCATATTATAAACAGGGAGTCCATTGCCAGGATTGTCATATGCCAAAGGGAAAATCTCGTACTGCAGAATTAGGAAAAGTCTACGATGATTCTCGTCAGCATCTTTTCCATGGTGCACACGACGAGGGTAAAATTAAAGGAACTATCGAATTAAGAATACATCCTGATATTAGAGAGCTGGAGCCGGGCGAGAGAGTCAAATTTACAATTGCACTTTACAATGCCAAGACCGGACATAAATTTCCATCAGGTTCAGTTGAGGATAGAATAGTCTGGATGCATGTTGAGGCAACTGATTCTAAAGGGAATAAATATCACTTGCCAGTTGATAAAAAAGGTTTTGAGGGAGAGGAATATACTATATCTTCTGATGTACTTGCATATCAAGATATGGGAATTGCAAAAGGTATTCCCAATTTCAAAGGAGTGCAAAGAGACGATGTTCCAATAGGTGATAGAATTTTCAGAATGCCTTACTTCGATCCTCAGGGTAGAATGACTATTCAACAATGGAATACTGCAAAATTGGGTGTAGATTATAGGATTGGACCTAAAGAAACGAAAATCGAGCATTGTACTTTTAATTTGCCTGATAATTTACCTCCAGGTAAACTAAAAGTAACGGCTGTTTTAAATTATCAAAAATTAGTAAAATCGGTTGCTAATTTTCTTAATGTACCAAAAGATGAAACTGAAATAGTTAAAGTGAATGAGCATTCAACAGAAATTATTATTTTACAATAAATTAATGAACTGAAAATGAAAAAGTTAAATTATCTTATTCTTTCTGCTGTAATTTTCTTTATGATAAGTGAATCTTGCAAAGCAATTCCGGCATTTGCACGTAAATATAATATGTCTTGCCAAACATGCCATTTGCCGGTGCCAAGACTCAAACCATATGGAGATGATTTCGCAGGTAATGGATTTAGGTTGTCTGATAAACCTGCAACTAGATTTTTCGTTGAAACCGGAGACGAGGAATTATCATTGATTCGTGATTTTCCCCTAGCCGCAAGATTTGATGCTCATGTTACGTTGAATTATGCAAACTCAAAAAAATCAGATTTTGGAGTACCTTTTATTTTAAAACTTTTATCTGGGGGAGAGCTGTCAGACAAAATTTCTTACTATTTTTACTTCTATCTGAGTGAAAGAGGCGAATTAGTCGGAGTTGAAGATTGTTATTTGCAGTATAATGACTTATTTGGCATAGACCTGGATATTTATTTCGGTCAATTCCAGGTATCAGACCCCCTCTACAAAAGAGAACTTAGATTAACTTTGGAAGATTATCAAGTTTATAAAGTTAAACCCGGACTCTCTCAAATGAACCTTGCATACGACCGGGGGTTAATGTTTACCTATGGTACAGATTTCGGTACGGATATCATCTTTGAAATAGTAAATGGGTGCGGATTAACTGAGGCTGATGCAAATAAGATTTTTGACATTGATAAACATAAAACATTAGTCGGCAGAGTTTCTCAAGATATAGGCAAATTCTTAAGAGTTGGTGGGTTTGTGCTAACCGGCAAGGAAGATTTATTCAATAATGCGGCAAGTAAAGCAATTAATGATGTATTAGTTTATGGTTTAGATGCTACTGTCGGACTAAACGACATTGCAGAATTGAATATGCAATATCTTCAGAGGAATGATGGCAATTTATTACTCACAGGGGCAGACATCAATCCCAGCAAAGATATAGCAACGAAAGGTGCGATGGCGGAATTGATTCTGACTCCTAAAGGTGACAAGAGCAAATTGTTTTATTCTGCTCTTTTCAACTGGGTTGATTCTGACTTTAAACCTTTGAATTATTCCACAGGAACAATGCAAATCGGGTATTTGCTTAAAAGAAATGTACGCTTGACTGCTGAAGGTACTTATAATTTTTCAGATTCGGATAACGCTTTCCCGTTTTTTAGTTTAGGTATTGTCACAGGATTTTAAATACATAACAATATGAAAAATATTTTGTTACTACTTTTAGTATTTTGTACAAATCTGATTATTACATCAGAATCGATAACTCAGGTGCAGAAAGGAAGTATCATTCTTGAAGCAAAAGGTTTTAAGAATGATGATGGAAAAGCTAGAATTCTAATTTTTTCAACAAAAGAAAAAAAAGGATTCCCGTCAAATCAAAATAATGCATTTATCAAGAAAGTTGTTGATATAAAAAATAAACAAATTGCAGTTACATTCGATGAAATTCCATTTGGAGATTATGCCATTAGTGTGCATCACGACGTCAATGGTGATGGTAAAGTGAATACAAATTTAATTGGTATTCCTAAGGAAGGTCTAGGTGCTTCTAACGATGCTAAAGGCAATTTTGGACCTCCAAAATTCGAGAAAGCAAAATTTTCATTAAATTCTTCGGAAAAACAAATTAAAATTTATATTGTAAATCCATAGTTAATTATAAAGGTGAAATATGTCAAAGAAAAAGGTAATTATTGTAGGTGCTGGTCCAGGTGGTTTAACAGCAGGTATGCTACTTTCTCAAAAGGGTTTAGAAGTTGATATTTATGAAAAAAGAAATATTGTTGGTGGAAGAAATGGTTACATCCAAGCGGGCGAATTTAAGTTTGATATTGGTCCGACTTTCTTTCTTATGAAAGACGTACTGGAAAGACTTTTCACAATTTGTAACAGGAACTTGAGTGATTATGTGAAAGTCATTGAATTGGACAAAATGTACCATTTGATTTTCGATAACAAAAGATTTGTTCCAACAACTAATTTCGAACAAATGGTTGAAGAAATTGAGAGAGTATTTCCAGGCAGTTCTGAGGGATACAAAAAATACATTGAACGTGAAAGGAAAAAATATGATAGACTTATTCCGTGTCTTGAAGTTCCATACGGAAATATTACCGATTATATTTCTATGAGACTTGTGAAGGCATTGCCTTATTTGGATTCACATAAGAGTTTATTTGATGTTCTTGGCAATTATTTTGATGATGATATGTTAAAAATCTGTTTTACTTTCCAAGCTAAATATATTGGTATGTCCCCATGGCTTGCACCCGGTCTTTTCAGTATTTTATCGTTCATCGAACATAGTGGTGGAGTATTCCATATCGAAGGTGGTTTAAATCAATTATCCCAAGCACTTGCAAAAGTAACTGAAGAGAATGGTGGAAATATCCATTTATCAAAAGAAGTAAAAGAGATAATTGTTGAAAATGGAATTGCTCGAGGTATTAGACTCTCGGACGACACCACGATTTGGGGCGATTATGTCATTATTAATGCAGATTTCGCAAACGCAATGACAAAAATTGTTAGCAAGGAAAATCGTAGAAAATATACAGATGAAAAACTCAAAAAGATGAAATATTCATGCTCTACTTTTATGTTATATATTGGTATAGATAAGATTTACGAAGAAATTTACCACCATAATATCTTTTTTGCAAATGACTACAAACATAATGTAGAAGAAATTGTTTCCAATTCGATTGTTCCTGATGATCCTTCATTTTATGTTCATAATCCAAGTGTCATAGATAAAACACTTGCTCCTGAAGGCAAATCTGCTTTGTACGTACTTGTGCCTATTGGTAACACCAGCGGTGGAATTGATTGGGAAGCTGAGAAGGAAAATTACAAGGAAAAATTATTGAACTTGTTAGAAACAAAAGCAGGAATGACTGATTTAAGGTCTCATATTGAAGAAATTCGAGTCATTACTCCGAACGACTGGGAACATAAAATGGATGTGTATGATGGTGCTACTTTTAATTTAGGTCACAATATGGGACAACTCCTATACTTTAGACCACATAATGAATTTGAAGAATTCGAAAATTGCTATTTGGTAGGCGGTGGAACCCATCCCGGAAGCGGTTTGCCGACAATTTATGAATCAGCAAGAATTTCTTCTGAACTAATAATGAAACGTGAAGGGATATCAATTTCTTAAAATGAAAAAAAATGAATAAAGAGCAAATATTATCCTTACAACTCAAACAAAAAGAGTTTTTCAATACAGGAAAAACGAAGGATATTGCTTTTAGAATCGAAAATTTAAAGAAATTGTCATTTATTTTTCAAGAAAATGAAGCAAAGATTTTATTAGCATTGAAGACAGACTTAAATAAATCTCATATAGAAGCTTATTCAAGTGAGATTGGATATATTCTGCAAGAGATAAAAATTGCAATAAAGAACTTAAAAAAGTGGAATAGAAAGAAAAAAGTAAAAACTTCCCTAATCAACTTTCCGGGTAAAAGTTATTATGTAAATGAACCATACGGCACAGTTTTGGTTATTAGTCCCTGGAATTATCCCTTTGGTTTATTGTTTACTCCACTAGTTGGAGCAATTGCAGCAGGAAATTGTATAATAGCAAAACCTTCAGAAATTTCGACTAATTCTTCTAAACTGATATATGAATTAATATCGAAGAATTTCCCTGAGGAATTCTTTTCTGTTATAGAAGGTGGTGCTGAAATTACCCAGTCAATTATCAATGAAAATATTGATTATATCTTTTTCACTGGAAGTACTGTAGTGGGTAAAGAGATTTTCAAATCAGCATCTGAGCATTTAATCCCCGTTACTCTTGAGCTGGGAGGAAAAAATCCTTGTATAGTTGATAAAAATATTGATATTGAAATTGCTGCAAAAAGATTATTATGGGGTAAGTTTTTCAATGCAGGTCAAACATGTGTTGCACCTGATTACTTGCTACTAAATAAAAATATTCAAGAAGAATTCCTGACTAAATTAGTAGATTTTACAAATAAATTTTACGGGAATTTTGACGAAATTCAAGAAAATTTCACCAGAATAATTTCTCAAAAACACTTTGATAGAATAATTGGGTATTTGAATGAAGGAAAAATTATTTTCGGTGGAAAGTATGTCAAAAATAAATTACTTATTGAACCAACCATTATTACAGATTTAAATTATCATTCCAAAATAATGCAGGAAGAGGTATTCGGCCCTGTGTTGCCGATAATAAGTTATGAAGATATTAATGTAGTAATTGAAAAACTAAATAAACTTTCAAAGCCACTTTGTGTTTATCTTTTTACAAAAGATAAAGAACTTCAAAGCAAAATCGTTGAAAATACTGTTTCCGGAACGGTATGTATTAATGGGACGATACATTCAATTATTTCTCATGATTTACCATTCGGTGGAGTTGGGGAAAGCGGCATGGGACGTTATCACGGTAAAACTAGTTTTGAAACTTTCAGTTTTAAGAAATCAATCTTAAAAAAGAAGTTTTGGTGGGATTGGGCAGTTATGTACCCACCTTACAAAACTTCATTAAATTTATTTAAAAAAGTAGCAAAGTACTTTTATTAATTTGAAAAAAAATTCGGAGGATGAAATGTCGACAATTAAGAAGGGTAAAAAA
>MHAC01000062.1:0-226 GCA_001804565.1 Ignavibacteria bacterium GWF2_33_9
AATCACTATAGGATTATCTCCGATTTCATCCAAAGCACGAGATATTCCATTAATCATTTCTTCCTGAAACTGAGAATTCTTGAGAACTTGCATTGTATATGGGTATTCCTGTCGAATTTCATCTATTGATTTATATTTTTGTTCTTCTATGTCTTCGAGGTTATTGTAATAAATAAAGTTAATTTCTCCATCTGTCGGTATATACCAGGTTTTAGGGATTTTCACT
>MHAC01000062.1:304-16152 GCA_001804565.1 Ignavibacteria bacterium GWF2_33_9
AATAATTTTTGGTAAAATCTGGTAAAAATCTTTTATTTCAAATACATTTTTTGCAATATTGATGAATTCTAATTGTTCAGTAAAAAAGCGTCTGATAAGTGAAACAATCATTCCCATCAGTTGCGGAGATTGTTCTTTTGTTGTATACGGTACTCTTTTGTAATATCTCCTGATTTGTTCACTAATGTCGAACAGTGAAGCATTAGGGTCATTCAGAGTTTTTGTTACTAATTTTCCATTTTCTTCATTTATCCATCTTTCAATTTGGCTAATTACAAAGTCTTCAGAAAAATATCTTCCAGCTAATTCAAAAATCTCTGCGGAAATATGATAAATTTGCTCTAGTACTTGTCTTTTGGTGGGTCTGTTTGTTTCGAAAGATAAATTTTCAAGTTCATCAATTCTGGAACCTAATTTTTCAAAAATTTCTGTTGATTCTTTAATACCCTTTATTACAAGCATATTCAACATTTTTCTTGAAATAATTGAATATAGATTCCTGTCTGTTTTCATTAAATGCTCCAAAACAATGGACGATTGAGTCTTTCGCCCTTTTTGCATTATGATTCTTTCTTTCTCGATTTCATCAAGTGAATTTGCAATTTTTTGAAGGAATAAGAAATTAGCAATTTTCTCGGCAAATAACTCTATAGCCATCGTGAGCTTGATATCCAACATTTTGCATCTGACATTTTCATCAATTTCTTCATTAAAATAATAATATATTTTTCCTAATTTTATATTATTGGTTTCCAATTGAAATTCATAGCAATAATCAGTTTCTAAAAATGTTTTGGATAAAAAATCTTTTTCAATAATTGATAATTTTATGGAATTTATCTTTTCATTAATTGAAGACATATAATCAATAATTGATTGTATTTTCTCATCAAAAGTTAATTCCATATTATGAAAAATGCTGTTAATTTGCCCGAACAGACTTTCGTGAATTTTGGCCATAATGTATATAATTTTAAATTTTGAATACTTAAAAAACGTGAATATAATAAATTAATTTGAATTAACATTAGAATTAATTATTATTAATTTTTCTTAAAATTTTTCTTTGATTTTCAATAGTTTGTTAAATAATTTGTTTAATTTTGTATGTATAAAATTATGAAAAAACAAAAACTTTACAAAAATTAAGTAAAGTTCATTTAAAAACTAAAAAACAAGTAAAATTTAGAGGAAAAAATGGCTGATTCTTCTTTCAATCCATTCAAAATGGCACAGCAGCAATTCGACGCAATTGCTGAACAATTAAATTTAGATCAAGCAACTCGTGATTTTTTAAGAAATCCTGACAGAGAATTTCAATTTAATATTCCGGTTCGCATGGATGATGGTTCTTATAAGGTATTCCGTGGATTTCGTGTTCAACACAGTGATGCACGTGGTCCTTCAAAAGGTGGTATTCGTTTCCATCCTCAGGAAACAATTGACACAGTTCGTGCATTGGCAATGTGGATGACTTGGAAAACTGCTGTTGTTGATATCCCTCTTGGCGGTGGTAAAGGTGGCGTGATTTGCGACCCTCACAACCTTTCAATGAGAGAACAAGAAGGAATCGCTCGTGGCTGGGCTCGTCAGATTGCTCGCAATGTGGGCCCTGTTCAGGACGTTCCTGCTCCTGACGTTATGACTACCGGTCAGCATATGGTTTGGATGCTTGATGAATATGAAAGAATTACTGGTACAAAAGCTCCTGGTATGATAACAGGTAAACCTGTTGGTTTAGGTGGCTCTTTGGGTCGTACGGAAGCAACTGGTTACGGAGTTATGTATACAGTTCGTGAAGCTTGTAAAAAACTCAATATTGACATTGCAAAAACTACTGCTGCTTTCCAAGGATTTGGTAATGTTAGCCAATATGCTGTGGATTTGTACACTAAATTAGGTGGTAAAGCTATTGCTGTTTCTTGTTGGGATCACGAAGATAAAAAATCTTATACTTACAGAAAAATGTCTGGCCTTACTTTCGAAGAATTAATCAAAGTTACTAACAAATTTGGCGAAATCGACAAAGCAAAAGCTCAGGAAATGGGATTCGAAATTCTTCCGGGCGATGCTTGGATTGAACAAGCCGTTGATATCTTAGTCCCTGCTGCAATCGAAAATCAAATCACTAAAGATTCGGTAATGAAAATTGCTCCAACAGTAAAAATAGTTGCTGAAGGTGCTAATGGACCTACTACTCCTGAAGCTGATGAAGTTTTGAAGTCACGTGGTATATTGAATATTCCTGACTTTTTGGCAAATGCAGGTGGCGTAACTTGCTCTTATTTTGAACAAGTTCAATGTAATATGAATTATTTCTGGACTAAAGAAGAAGTTCTTGATAAATTAGACCAAAAGATGACTGCAGCTTTCCATGCAGTATATAACTTGGCTCAAGAACGCAAAATATATATGAGAGATGCTGCTTACTTGATTTCCATTTCAAGAGTAGCTGAAGCTTGCAAATTACGTGGCTGGGTTTAATCATATCAATTCAATGTTTTCAATTATTAAAAAAGGGGCGTTAGCCCCTTTTTTAGTGAATTATAAATTTGTTAATTGATATTATTTTCTCTTGATTTTTCAAGATGAGGAAATATGTTCCTAAGTTTATATTCCTTGTATCAATTTGCAATAATGTTGATATACTTGAAAAGTAGCTATCTAAATTATAGTATTTCCTTCCCATTAAATCAATTACTTCCAAAGTGTAATTATTCTCGTCTAAACCTGAAAGCATCACATTTAGTGATTCACTTTTATGTGCAGGATTAGGATAAACTTTTAGATGTTTATTCATTTCATTATCATCAGGGATGCTGTTTAAATGCCCTACATATTTATACAAAAAACTTGATGAAGCCGTTACATAGATTGAATTTATCTCAGGCCAACATGCTTGGTAAAACATCAAATAGTACCATGTAGTATCCAATTCAGATTGTTCATGAGAGTAATTTTCAACCTTCTGGAAATCCCAGCGCTGCCCCCCATCAATTGATTTGATTAATACATATGTCGGACCAAAAGCAATTACATTTAATGAATCAAAATATTTAATTCTATAAATTCCTTGATTTTGAATTTTAAATAATGTATCCCAATTATAACCTCCGTCCCGAGTTCTAATTATATAACGATAAGGGATACTGTCTATCATCCTCTCAATCACTCTGGTAAAATCGTATTTTGATAAAGTTTCGGTATTAAGGAAACCGCTAAAGCCATCTGTTACCGGTAATTTCTCCCATTTTTTTTCTCTAATATAATACAACATAGGTTTCGTGATCATTTTGTTTTCTTCATTGAAAAAAGGGAAAAAAATTGTATTAGAATCGATTATTTGAATTTGATGATAATAATCATACAGATTTTCTTCAAGGAACTGCATTTGTTCCCAGGATTTACCTTTGTCAGTTGTTGTAAATCGTTTGTTTTCTATTTGCGGGTAACCGGTTAAGGTATTCCATAATGATTTAACAATTGGATCTCTGCCTAAGAAAAAATAATAGGTAATGTTGACACTATCATATATTTTTTCCCAATTCTTACAATTATCTTTACTAAAAAGTGTAAGTCCTTTATTGCAAGCGATAAGGCAAGAATCTTTAGAAATGTAATACATTTCTTCAAATTGATGATTGGGAAAATAATATTGTTTTTTCCCATTAGTATCAATATAAGTATAAGAAGTATCAACATAAGAAGTTTCCCAATTATATCCGCTGTCAGTAGAATTTTGAATTACATATCCATTATCTGAAGTCATTTTAATTAAAACTCTTACTGCATTTAAACTATCAATATATTGAATTTTATGAAGAGAAAGGCTGCTATATGGATTGTCAGTCTTATGTCTATAATCCGTCAAACTATCGATACAAATAAAATCAGGTTTCTTTAAAGAGTAACAATCAACTACAGTAAAAAATAATTGAAATAATAAAAAAGTTATTATTTTTAATTTCATAATTTACCTAACAATTAATAATTTCCCTTTATAGAAAATATTATCCTTTTTATAGATGTAAAAGTAAGCTCCAGATTTCAAATGGTTTATGAATTTTTCGATTTTTCCTTTAGAAATTTCATTAGATTTATACAGAATGTTACCATTTAAATCAATAACGGAGAATTCATCAATTCCTTCTATACTTAATTTTTCCAACAAGGAATTGCTATTTTCTTTAATAACAATTTCTTCTTCATTTACAGAAATTTTTTGCATCCCAGGTGGTATTACTACATTTACAGTCCAATTTGCACAATTAGGGAAACAAGTTGCAATGGGGACATTAGGATATTCGAGAATTTCACAATTATCGTCAGGTGTACTTACACTGGTTGTAGTTATACTATGAACTCTATATCCACATAATCCATCTGGACATGAATATTCGTAATTTACTGTATATTCATGTAGACAACAAGAAGAACCTTCACAAGCAACGACATGATGTGAAAAAGGACCTGCCGTTGAAGATGTTAATTTTACACAATTCACATTGTAAAATTCAATCCCTTCATAGTCACCTTCATGATCAATCCCTAATGAATTTTTAACTTCATCACTATTGAATATATGAGCCAGAATCGCCTCTTCAACTTGATCTGGACATCCACAATTATCATCCCAAGCATAATCTTGTAAATAAACTTTCAAACTATTGTTCTCATTTGTGTAACAATAACTAACATATATTTCACAATATTCAACAAGTGGAATTATTGAACATGAGTGACTAAATGTTGTACCATATGGACAAGTTCAAGTCAAAGGATTAAGTTCCGGGCAATCAACTGCATACATAGTCGATTTACTAGATAAAGTAATTATGAATGCTATAATAAATATCGAAATAATTTTTGTTATGTTTCTCATTAGATTTCCGCTTAAATCAATAATTTAAAAAATAAATATTTAATTTCAATTTCTCCTTTCTCCGATATTAGTAGTGCTTTTAGGGTGTAACTACTTTACCGGTAACTAAAGGAAGAGGAATTCTTTCTCCATAATGTATTTCTTCTGATTTTCGAAAGGAATTTTGTTAACATTCTGATGGAAACTTTCTCTGTAATTTTCATCTGATTTTTTCTCGGATTTTTCTGCGGTCCAGATACAATAAATTTCGTCTGAATCTTCACTGCGTAAGCATGTAAGCATGTAAGCATGTAAGCATATAAGCATATAAGCATGTAAGCATATAAGCATATAAGCATGTAAGCATATAAGCATATAAGCCCTTCTTGCGCCTACTTCAGAATTTATTGCAATATTAATAAGCTAATCTTCCATTTCTTGGACATTTCGTGTAACATAATAAATCAGCAATTGCAATTTACGAAAAACAATTAAATATTAAACAACAGATCTAAATTATTTTTTCAAATTGCAAGTCCTCATATATACTAAACACAAAAATTGGTCAAAAATTACATTTAATGTAAAAAAAATGTTTTTCTTATTTTATCTCTTCATTTGCTCATTTTTCTTATTTTTGAATTATATATTATTTTTAAATAAAACCAAAATTTTTGAATGAAAATAACTAATAAGCTTCCAGTGAAAAATTCTAAAGTAAACATCAAAGAAAAACTTGAATTGTTCCATGATTATTGGAATCCTAGAATTGTTGGAGAACTGAATGGTCAGTACGTAAAACTTGCAAAGTTCAAAGGAGAATTCATCTGGCATAAGCACGAACATGAGGACGAACTCTTCTTAGTAATTGACGGTGAATTTGATATGGAATTTCCAGATAAAACTATAACTGTCAAAGAAGGTGAATTTTTAATTGTATCAGCTGGAGTTGAACACCGTTCTGTTGCCCGGAAGGAAGTTTCAGTATTAGTTTTTGAACCTCAATCAACAATTAATACCGGTGAAGTTAAAAATGAACGAACAAAAGAAGAACTTGAAACTATTTAATAATGAGATTCGCTTCTTGAGCGAAAATATTTTTTAATTTTATTCTTCATTCTTTTTTTATTTATTTTTAAAGGATACAAATATGTCGAAAACAAGTGTTTACTTGAATTTCCCGGGAACTACTGAGGATGCTTTCAACTTTTACCAAACAATTTTTGGTGGCGAAAATATGGGATTTATGCGATACGGAGATATGCCTAATCCTGAACAACCTTTACCTGATGAACTTGCACAAAAAATTATGCACACCGCTCTGCCTGTAGGTGATATGATTTTGATGGGTGCTGACGCTATTGAAGGTTTCGGACCTCCAATAATTTACGGTAATAATTTCTCAATTTCTGTTTCTGCTGAAAGTAATGCGGAAGCAGACTCACTTTTCGGAAAGCTTGCCGATGGCGGAATTATTACAATGCCAATGCAAAATACTTTCTGGGGCGATTATTTCGGGATGTGTACAGATAAATTTGGAATAAACTGGATGGTAAGCTTTGCTTTGCCTAAAGAATAAATTCTTCCTATATACCAGATAAAAACAAAGGGGCGTTAGCCCCTTTGTTTTTTGTGTTTTTATGGTTTTGTTATGTATGGTGGTTTTGGAGTATCTTTATCTATAGCATTAATTTCCATATCTTCGAAAAGTAACGATGGACAATTAATACTTGCTCCTACATAAGATGAACCACCGGTCATAAATGGAGAAATAACTGCAGGTGCTAATAAATTTTGAACATAAGCTGTTTTGCCTGCATAAATTATATCTTTAAATGACTGAGGGCTTACAGAATTAATCTCAACACTACGAATTAATTCTTCCATTCCATTAGGGTATATTTTATAAGCTTCCAAAACAGGAATCCCCTTTTGGGAATTAAAATACATAGACTGACCAAAGGTTTCACTCATAAGTCCCGTTGCCTGAATATTTTGATTCATAACTTTGCGTATAATTATACCGAAAGGTAACTCCCTCTGATTCACAAGTTGAAGTAATTTTTCTTTCAATTCTTTATCCGAAAGTGTTTTTATTGGGTCCGGGAATACTACCAAATTACTGTACATCGCTGCACCATTCCTTTTATGAGCATTTGATTTGTATATTCTTTTAACAGGTATTCGCTCATTAAGCAATGTTTTAAGATAGCCATTTTCAACAAGAGTTATCCTATTTGGTTTTAAACCTTCATCGTCAATTATATAATATCCAAGTAATTCAGTTTTCTTATATTTTGCTTCATTTGGGACATCAAATACTGACAAAAATTCCGGTAGGACTCTACCTCCGATTTTCTTTTGGAATGCCATACTTTTGTCATTTCCACCGATTGAAAATCCTTCGGAAAGCGGTTGTCTTTGAGCAATCAAATTAGGTGCAAAAACTTGTGAAAAAATTTCTGTACTTGCCTGGTCTTCAAATAAAACCGGACCATTGTACGAATCATCCAAAGTATTTACCTTGGTCATATAAGTCAATTTCACAGCAAGTTCATTTATTGCTTTCCTCAAAGAATCTTCTTTCGGAAGATTATTCGGATTTTGCGAATATACCGAATAATGTTCAGCTAATGGAATACCTTTTTCAGTTTGTGTATAGGCAACTACTTCCAGTCCAGTCTGCATCTCATCTTTAACATATTCCATTCCCTCACTATTCACATAATAAGTCCTCACAGGAATATATTCCGTGGATACTTTGGATACAAAAATCTTAGGAAAAGAAGTGAAAATGTCACTCAAATCCTGAACTAATTTTTTAAATTTAAGAAAATCAAAATCAGGAGTATTAATCGTATCGATACTTACTGTAGGATTAATTTTCGAAAAATCTGGAATTGTATCCTTTCTGATAATATTTTTCAAGGAAGCAGTTTTTTTGGCATAAACTTCAGATGATTGCTTGTAAGCTGCATCTGTAGCTAACCACAATTCTCTGCGTAAAACATCATAATTCAAATCTACAGGTAGAGTTCTACGAGTATAATTTTCCTCATCATCAGTACTGCCAAAAAATGAAAATCCAACATCAAAGAAATTAGAATTGTCAAATTCATAGTTCCCTACTCTTACACCAACATTTAATGTATTGTATAATTTAGAATTATTATCTACTATGTTTCCAAGGGTTGCCGATATATTATTAGCATGAGTAGACCTTAATGTATATTCGATGTAATACGGTCTTTCCAGATTTTCCAATTTTAATTCCTTCATTTCTCTTTGCAATTCATCTTTCATTGCTTTCAGAATTTCTTTAGTATTCAAATCATTTGCAGTAGAAGTTGAAAAAGATATGAGAAAAATTGCAAATGCGAAATATGTAGTTTTCAATATATTTTTAAAATTCATTCTTATATCTCCTATGGTGCATCAATTAATGGTGGTTTTGCCTGTGACTTCAATTTTTTCTGTACTTCAATTCTGGAAACAAGTAGAGTTGGCGAAGATGCCGAAACAGGCACTCCACCTGATTCTGCACCACAAACCCCATTAAAAGTATCAAAATCGTCTCCTGTTGCAACGATATTTGCGAAAGTTGTAAGCGGCGTTCCAATTAAATCCACACCTCTCACCAATTCATCCGGTCTTCCATCAACGAATATTTTATAAACAACAAGCGGAGTAACATTAAAGGCATTTGGAATTGAACGATTTGTAAAAGTAAATCCACCCGACACGTCATCAAAAAAGAGACCATATTCTTTGCCTTGTTCTTTTGCAATTTCACGTAATTTATCTTTCAATTCGTTTATAGTATTTGTTTTGCTGGATTCTACAATAAGATTTGACTGACGTGTTACTGGTGAATATCCGGCGGCTTTGCGTCCATGACCATTTGAATGACTAAATCCTTCGATTGGAGTTCTAGACATTAGGAAGTTTTCGAACACACCATTTTTGACAACTTCAGTTGTTTTCGATTTTATTCCCTCATCATCGTAAAGATAATAACCTGCAAGCAAAGTATGATTTAGTTCTCGCTTGTTAGGGTCGAATGTTATACTCATAAAATCAGGTAGAATCTTTTCTCCAACAGATTTTTTGAAGGTTTGGCTTGAATTAGGGTCCTTCTCACGATGACCTTCTACTCTATGACCGAAAATTTCATGAAAAAATACTCCTGATGCACGTCCGGAAAGCATAGCAGGACCCGTAAATGTTTCTGCGTAAGGTGCTGTTCTTAGTCGGTCTAACAAATTAATAATTTCATCAATTGAATTTGCAATCACTTCCTCTTTTGGCAGTGAATCTGGAGTAAATGCAAAAAAGCTGCGATAGAGCGGTAAACTCATACCATCATCTGCTTTAGTTGAGGCATTCACGTAAATATAAAAGTAATTTTCGTAAGTTTGAATTTGTGTTCCTTCGCTTGACACGATAGTTTTACGATTAGAATTCCCAATTAAACTTACAGATGAATTAAGTATCCACTTATAAGGAGTAAATTTTGCGGAAAGTCTTTCCAGCATAGGTTTAAAATTGTTAAACTCAACATTTATCAATTTACCGTTCTGGAAAAATTTCACAGGTTTTTCTTGCGAAAAATCTGCTGATGTATCATCTTCCTGTACTTTTACTTTACTGTTCGTAATTGCTTTTTCGTACTTTTCTGTAGCACTTTTATATGCTTTATCTGTAGCAAACCACATTTTATTAACTATTGCTTTTTCATCGTCAGCAAATGGTAATTCAATTCTTCCAAAACTTGAATTGAAATTCAGTGGATTACCACGAATTAAGTGATTATTATCAAAGTTGTAATCTCCAACTCTTACTTGTATGTCCAGCATTCTAAGGCTATCCATTGATTCCGTGCTTATAACACCTAAAGTGCTGCTTATCCTTGCCTGATGTGAATCCGTAATATAATAAGAAATGAAATAAGGAGGATATTGCTGGTTTTGCAATTCTCCAATTACTCTGTTTATTTCATTTTGACTTATTTTCACAAGGAAGGGTGTCTCGGCAAGATTTTGGCCATTCAAATTTAATGTAACCAAAATTAAAGCCAAAATTATTATATATTTCATTAATATCCTGTTTTATTTTGTTGACAAAGTTCTGTTAACACACTATTAGTGGATTTTGGGTGCAGGAATGCGATCTGCATATCATGTGCACCTGGCACAGCATTTTCATTAATCAATGAGAAATTCATATTCTTAAGTCTGTCTAATTCATCATTTACATTATCAGTCTCAAATGCAATATGATGAATACCCTCACCTTTCTTTTCAATAAACTTTGCGATTGGAGAAGTTTCATCAATTGCTTGAGTGAGTTCCAAAATGACATTTCCTACTTTGAATGAAGCAACTTTTACTTTTTGTGCAGTAACTTCTTCCATATGAATTTCGGAAACCTGAAATAATTTTTTGAAAGTATCAAGAGATACTTCCAGATTTTTAACCGCAATACCAATATGATTGATTGATTTAATCATTTTTAACCTAAATTTTTTGCAACATTTTCCAAATCATCCTGAGAATTTATGCCTTGAATTTCTTCAAATTTACCTATATTGAAAGCCTGAACATTTTTTCCGGCTTTTTTGTTTATCTCAATGATATCGGTCAAATAGAACTCGCCCTGAGCATTTTCATTCTGTATTAACCGAAGACTAGAAAAAAGTAAATCTTTCTTTACTAAATAAATACCTGAGTTTATTTCATCAATGAGTCGTATACGTTCATCTGCATCCTTTTCTTCTACAATTCTTTCGAAATCACCATTTTTTGTTCTCACAATTCTTCCGTAACCAAATGGATTTGGAGCTATACTCGAAAGAACAGACAAATCTGCTTCCGACAATTTATGAAGTTTCAAAAAATTAGTGATAGTGAATTCACTCAAAAGAGGGACATCACCTGAAAGGATAAGCACATTTCCATTAAATTCATTTAACAGTATTTCTGACTGCTGTACAGCATGACCAGTTCCTAGCTGTTCTGCTTGAACCGCATATTTCAGGGTGTTATTACTTAATTTGTGAGAAAAAATATTTAAAAAATTAATGACTTTTTCTCTATGATGTCCAACGATACTAATTATGGGATCTGCTTGTACTTTCATAGAAAGAACCAAAACATATTGCAAAAGTGGAATTTGTTTCAATTCAACAAGTACTTTCGGCAAATTAGGATTATTCATCCTTTTACCTTGACCTGCCGCTAAAATGATAATTGCAAGATTTTTATCAGCCATAGTATATGTAAATGTGAAAATTAATTAGTCAAAATTTACCATACTACTCGCTTACTTTAGTTCCGGCAATTACTTTGTGAGAAATTGATGAAATATTATTTTTACTGTCAACAAGTACTATGGTAGGAGTGAAAGAAGTTAATTCTTCATCCGATACAGATGCATAAGAAATAATGATAATTTTATCGCCAAGAGCAACTTTGCGAGCTGCTGCACCATTCAGGCATATTTCTCTTTTCCCTGGTATTCCTTCAATAACATAAGTTTCGAAGCGTTCTCCATTATTTATATTCAAAATGGAAACCTGTTCATATTCCATTAAATTTGCAGCATCCATCAATTCTCTATCAATTGTGATACTGCCTTCATAATTCAAATCTGCATCAGTAACTGTTGCTCTATGAATTTTTGATTTAAAAAGATATCTTTGCATTAAATACTTATCTCAAATTTTCAAGAATTATAAACGAAAATGATGGATTTTAATTTATAGTATTATTATAATTTAATTATACAATAAATTTTAATCAAAATTGTCTTTACACCTTGTCATTTTTTAAGTCCCTATTTTTAATATAATTTTATAATATAATATGAGTTCAAAATCTACTCCTGATATTTACAACTTAAATCGTTTTATCACAGCTCAAGAAAATATATACGAAATAGCATTAAATGAAATTAAATTAGGCAAAAAACACAGCCACTGGATGTGGTTTATTTTCCCACAAATCGCAGGTTTAGGTGAAAGCGAAAAATCTAAAGAATTCAGCATACATTCAAAAGAAGAAGCTCATGAATATTTGCGTCATCCAATTTTAGGAAAAAGATTAAAATTAATAACTAAAACCCTATTTACCCACAAAGGTAAACCAATTACTAATTTGTTTGAATATCCTGATAATTTGAAATTACAGTCTTCTATGACATTATTTAGTAAAGTGAATAATGATAAAAATGATTTATATTTTCAAGTTATCAAAACATTTTTTGATGGCAAATACGACGATTCAACATTAGATATTTTACGTAATTTATAATAAATTATCTCTTACCCTTTCATTACTTATTTAGATTAAAAATTAAATAAGTAATTTTGTATTTTTTTCATTCTTAATATTTTTGATTATGGCATTACTAGAAGAATTCGAACAGCAAGGAATTTGGTTATTCAGATACAGAAGCAGCATACCTCTTTTCATTCTAATTATCGGAGCAGGACTTTTTTTCTATACAAAGTACTATTCACCTGATGCTTTTTTTTATTATTCTTTCAGAATGCAGTATGAACTCCTTTGTGTGCTTGTGAGCCTCTTCGGTTTGATAATCAGGATTTATACAGTTGGTCATACTCCCAAAAATACATCGGGTAGAAACACAAAAACACAGGTAGCCGAAACGTTAAATAGTAGTGGGATTTACTCAATAGTTCGTCATCCACTTTATCTTGGCAACTTTTTTATGTGGTTGGGACCAGCAATGATTACAGGAAATTTATGGTTTTGTATTGCATTTTGTTTGTTTTATTGGATTTATTACGAAAGAATAATGTTTGCTGAAGAGCAATTTCTACGTAATAAATTTGGTGATACTTATCTAAATTGGTCAAAAGATGTTCCGGCTTTTATTCCTAAAATGAAAAATTTCAGAAAATCTGAATTGCCTTTTAATTGGAAAAAAATTATGATTAAGGAAAAAAATGGTCTTGCTGCAATTTTTATCATATTTACCTTTATGGATGTTGTAGGAGAAATGATTTCCGGAAGCCAAGCATATAATTACATTCTAATTTATCTCTGTACTGCGTCAATTTTATATTATTTATTAATGCGTTTTTTACGTAGTTATACTAAGTTTTTCCAATCTGTGTATAAGTAATGAATAAAATATCAAAAGATACAACAATAGAAGAAATGGTAACAGATTTTCCTCCTTCAGTAAAATATCTTATGGAAAAAGGAATTCGGTGCATAAGATGTGGTGAGCCAATTTGGGGAACCCTAGAAAGTGCAGCACTAGAAAAGAATTTCAGTAATGATGATATTGATATATTTGTAATGGAATTGAACGAATTATTAGTAAAATAATGCTCTTTTAACTTTGTTTTTCTTTATCTCTTAATTCTCTTATCAATTTTCTTGCTTCATCAAAGTAAATCGATTTTGGATAATTAACTAATATCTTAGTGAAAGTTTGAACCGCCAAATCAATCTTATTTAATTTAATGAAATTTTTTCCTTCATTCAAATAAATCAAGTCTTTATTTATTGAATTCGGGAATTTATCCAAAATATATTCATATTTCTCATTTGCACCTTCCCAATTCTCAATTACAGAAAGAATTTCTGCAATACGAAAATGACACATTTCTTCTAATTCTTCACCTAAGCATAATTTTGAACTTTCTTCGTATTTACTAATAGCATCAACTTCCCTTTTTTGGAATTCCAGTAATTCAGCCTGAGAAAATAGATTCATGGCGGCATTCAAATGTTTATTCTTATTAATAAATGATTTGAATTCCAAATTATCATTCATTACTTCGGAACTTGATGATGGATTAATATTGTCTAATAATTGTAAAGTACTGTCTATTTTTCCTTCGAAATACTTTAATTTAGCTATTTTGAATACAACATCATCATTTGTAATTTTACCGTAAGAATGTGACTTTACATCAATCAATAAATTATTCAAAGTATTTTCTGCTGCTTCCATATTACCTGAAATAATATATAAATCAGACAATTCTAGTTGTATTTCACCATACTGAGTATAAATTAATCTTTTATTGGTTATCTTTTTTAGAAATGTAATTGCTTTATTATAATCTTTTTCGAAATCCATTGCTATTTTAGCCAAACGATAATACCCCTGATATTCAAATACTGTTCTTGGAAACTGTTCAATAATCTCAGTATATAAATCTTGAATTTCCTTAATATCCTTAATTGAATTTTTACCAGAAAAAAGATTCTTTTGTTCAATGCATTGTGCAAGACCATACATAGCTGAGGGCATATTTTGATTTCTTTTACCTTGTTTTATAATCTCTGAATATGCTTTAATAGCCACTTCAAACTGATTATCCAGCTTACATTGATTAGCAAAGCGTAATACTTCCGAATAGTTCGATCCTTGCTTTTTATCTAAATTAATCGTTAAGTTTAATGCTAAATCAAAATCCTGTGCTGTCCTTGCAAACCAAACATAAAGATATAAGAAATACATATCAGTAGGGGATCTACTGTAAATTTTCTCAAGAATTGTTTTTATTTCAGTTTTGGCTTCATTAGTTGTCATTAATGCATATAATCTTCCCTGTGCAATACCTAAATTTCTTGTTGAATGTAAGATTTTCAATATTTCATTTACAGCATTCTCTTTATCGCCAAGTAAAACATAAATTTGAGATAATTCATCACAAAATAAAGTATCATCTTTTAAATTCACTCTACTCTGTAATAATACTTTTTTAGCAAAGTTATATTGTTTAGTTTGAACTAGTGATGTTGAAATAAATTTATATTCATTTTTTGAAGAAATTAATTCAATTGCTCGATTGAAATTCTTTTCAGAACTATCGCTGAGTCCTTTGTACCAATATGCCTCTGCAAGATACACATAAGTTCTTAAATTTTGAATTTTTCCAATTCTATCTTGCATATATATAAGTATATCATCAAATTTATTTTGAATTTTTACTGTACGAACATAAGCATCTAAGTATTCATCCTTACTTAGATTTTTGTTCGCTAATTCTCCGAAAAGTCGAGAAGCATTAATAAAATCACCCTTCTGTTCGTAAGATTGAGCCAATTTAAATTGATTGTCTTCAATATTCTGAGCAAAAGAAAATGTAGTAAAAGACAGGAAAATAAATGATAGAATTCTTATAATCATATTGTAAAACAAAATAAATTATTTTGGGGATTAGACGTTAATTAAGTAGTTTAATTGATTTAGGAAACTTAATGTGTTACTATTACTCTCAGGCTGATGAAGCAGTGAAAATTCAACAACGATTTCAGGCTAAATTAAGAGAAGGAAGAACCTTCAAACCTACTAATAAAGCTGCAGGATTTAGTTTCCCCGAAATGCCCATAATAATCAATGAAAATGCATTAATATTGGATGTTTTTTCATGGGGATTAATTCCCCGATGGGCAAAAGACATAGAATTTGCATATAAAATCAGAAAAAACACATTGAATGCCAGATCAGAATCAATTTTTACAAAACCTTCCTTCAAAAATGCAATCAACCAAAAAAGATGCTTAATTCCCACAAACGGATTTTATGAATGGAAGCATGAAGGAAAAAGTAAAATACCTTATTTCATCGCATTAAACGATTCATCAATTTTTGCTTTTGGAGGAATTTACGATGAATGGTTGAATAAAGATACAGGTGAAATTATTAATACTTTTTCCATCATCACAACACCAGCAAATCCATTGATGGAAGAAATTCATAATACTAAAAAGAGAATGCCCCTAATACTTCCAAAAGAATCTGAATCCATTTGGTTAAACCAGGAATTAAATAATTATGAGATAACAGATTTGCTTTTGCCTTATGATGAAAATAATATGAAAACAAAAAGAATTGAACAAATATGATGATTTACTTACGTTTTCAACTTCTTTTTCTTTGCTGCAGGAAAAAGAACATTATTTAAAATTAATCTATAGCCTGCTGAATTTTTATGCAAATT